>NZ_BAAAMR010000043.1:0-4119 GCF_039529375.1 Actinomadura napierensis | reverse complement strand
GCCGTTTCCAGGGCGGCCGTCCTTGAGATCGTCGTTCTGTGGGGCCGTCGCTACTGGGGTCGTCGTGGGTGAGGTTCATGCGGCTTGGGGGGTGGGTTCGGCGGGGGTTTCTTCGGTGTCCGGTGGGGCGGTCAGGGCCCACTGGTCGGCGGCGTCGCGGGCGATCTGGCGGTCCTCGTCGCTGAGGGCGCCGCCGCGCTGGACGGGGCGGAAGTCGGCCGTGCCGCGGCCGAGGTCGTGGCCGACGGTGCTGGCCTCGATCTCGGCGGAGAACCGCCACTGGCCGTCGCGCTCGTACTGGCGGACGCGGAGACGGCCCGTGACCAGGACGGGTGTCCCGCGCCGGAAGTCGGAGGCGTTGACGTTGTCGGCGAGGCCGCGCCAGCAGTTGACGGTCAGGAACATGGTGTCGAGGTCCTGCCAGGAGCCGGTCTCCCGGTCGTAGCGGCGGGGCGTGCAGCCGACGCGCAGGGACAGGAACGGCGTGCCGTTGCTGGTGATGGTGTAGTACGGCTCGGCGGCGGTCCAGCCGATGACGGTGACGTGCGCTTCGTTCACGGGTCCTCCGTTGGTTCTCGTGGCTTACGTGAACCAACGGTGCCCGAGCCGTCGCACTCGGCGACAGCTCCGTGGAAAATGTGGATAACTACGCGGGCGGACGGCCCATCGCGACGTCCACGTCGTTCCGGAAGCCCGCGTACACACGCAGGTCGGTGGCCACGGGCTCGATGACCTTGTCGCGCGCGACCCGCTCGATGCCCTCCCGCATGTGCTCCTCCATCTTGTCGCCGTGCTTGGCGGAGGAGAGCGCGACGAGGTTGCGGCACGCGGACGAGGTGAGCCAGCCCATGCCGAGCGTGCAGACGACGAGGACGGCGACGTACGGGATGAGGCCCGCCTGGCCGATGAAGCCGCCCGGGTCGTCCCCGCCGACCTTGAGCACGCCGTAGGCGACCAGGACGCCGATCCAGATGACGCTGAGCGCGGCGACCAGGACCAGGAAGTACTGCCAGGTCTTGACCAGCCACCACCAGCGCGGCACCTGGTTGAACGTCGGGAGCGCCTCCTTGAGGGACTCGCCGAGCGCCTCGGGGATGTCGGCGGCCTGCGAGCGCGCCGCGGCGCGGACGGACCGGGCCCAGTGAACGGGCAGCTCGCCGGTGATGCCGTCGGTGACCCCGGCGACCGCGTTGTCCACGTCGCCCTGCTGGGCGCCGATGGGGCCGGTGAAGGCGTTGCGGAGCTCCTCGCGCAGCTCGGTGAGGCGCATCCGGCGCAGCGGGTCCGAGCGCAGCCGGGTGATCAGCGCGCTGACGGGCCAGCCGACGAAGTCGGCGGCGCGCAGCTCGTAGGCGCTCTCCATGGCCTCGGCGACGGCGGGCGCGCCCGCGGCGTCGGTGAGGGCCTGGACGAGCTCGGTGCGCCGGTCGTCGTCCACGGTGGTGGGCGGTTCGGCGGCGAAGCGGTGCTCGGCGAAGCGCTCGGCGATCCGGTCGACGTCGGCGGCGAGGCGCTCGCTGCGGGCGCGGCGGGCGGCGACGGTGTCGACGAGGACGTCGCGGAAGCCGTGCACGCCGTCGTCGGCGACGGCGGAGGTGGTGACGATGCGCGGCTCGGCGAGGCCCTCGGCCTCCAGCAGCCGGCGCAGGTCGGCGACGCAGTCGTCGATCTCGTCGGGGGCGAGCCGGTCGACCTGGTTGAGCACGATCAGGGTGACGCCGGTGTGCCGGGCGAACGGGACGATGTAGTTGCGGTGCAGCGCGGCGTCGGCGTACTTCTGCGGGTCGACGACCCAGACCAGCAGGTCGGCGATGGTGACGAACCGGTCGACCTCGGCGCGGTGCATGGCCTGGATGGAGTCGTGGTCGGGCAGGTCCAGCAGAACGAGGCCCTGCAGGGAGCTGTCGGCGCGTTCCAGGTCGAGGGCGCTGGCGCGGGCGTAGCGGTGCCGCTTGTCGACGTCGAGCCAGTCGAGCAGCGGTCCGGCGCCGTCCAGGCCCCACACGCAGGCGTGCGCCTTGGACGTCATCGGGCGGCGCATCCCGGTGGGCGACAGCTCGAGCCCGCAGATCGCGTTGAACAGCGAGGACTTGCCGCTGCCGGTGCCGCCGGCGAGGGTGACGACGGTGTGCTCGCCGGACAGCCGCAGCCGCTGGCCGGCCCGGTCGAGCAGCGCGCCGGCGTCCTCGAGGAGCGGCCGGTCCAGCCGTCCGGTGCCGGCCTGGACCAGCCGGTCCAGGCCGTTGAGGCGGTCGGTGAGGGCGGGGGCGGCGGGCTCGGCGGGCGGCGGTCCGGCCTGCGCGGCCGGGTGCTCGCCGGAGGCGTCCCTCGGGGGGACCGGGATGCCGCCGGGGCTCGTCGGCGAGCCGGCGGGCAGGGCCGAGGTGGTCATCGGGCGACCTCGAGGTTGTAGGTGGCCTGGTACAGCTGGACGGGGACGGTCTCGTCGGGGATGCCGGCGCCGTCGAGCACCTGCCCGAACCGGATCGCCTCCTCGTCGAACAGCATCCCGATGCGGCTGCGCAGGTCGGCGCGGGCCTTGGCGCCCATGCCGCGCAGCGACTCGGCGCCGAACAGCGCCTTGAGCAGCCGCTGCGGCACGGCGCTGTTGCCGCCCTCGACGGCGACGTCGGAGGTGCCGTAGCCGAGCAGGCCGATCATCAGGACGAGCGAGACCGCCTCGGTGTCGAACGAGACGAGCTTGGCGACCGAGCGCTTGGTCACGCCCTCGGTGCGGATCAGCTCCTGGACGTGGTCCTGCCAGGCGCTGACGGCGCGGGTCACGCGGCGCGCCAGTTCCGGGGAGACGTGCCCGATCTCGTCGCCGCGCCCGGCCAGCACCTTCCCGCCGGCCGGGTGGGCGCGCCAGCGGACCACGACCTGCTCGGCGCCGTGCTCGGCGGACGACATGATCAGCGATTCGAGGCCGCTGCGCAGCGCGGCCTTCAGCGCGCGCACACGGGCGGGGCTGCGGCGGCGCCGGCTGGTGCCCCGGCCGCGGCGCGCGCGCTGGACGTGCAGTGCGCGCAGCAGGTCGCCGGTGCCGGCGAAGTCCTGCCAGCGGGCGAGGACCTCGCCGCGCAGCAGCGAGCCGTTGCGGGTGGCCTCGTCGAGTTCGGCGAGGGCGGTGCCGTAGGCGGCCTCGACCTGCTGGGCGAGCTCGGCGCGCTGCTCGACCTGCGCCTCGACCTGCCGGGCCAGCTCGGGGACGCGGGTGCGGAAGCTGTCCAGGACGGCGGCGAGGGTGTCGCTGATGACGATCTCGCGGTCCTCGACGTCGTCGGCGACGCCGACCAACCAGGCGCGGATGTCCTCGATGGTCTCCTCGGGCAGCCGGCTCTCCTCGATCCGGGTCTCGGGGATCGTGAAGCGGCGGGCGTCGCCGACCTCGTGCTCGTCGAGCATCTCGGCGAAGTGCTCGACGACGTCGGAGGCGCCCTGCCCGACCGATCCGGCGCGCCCGCCCGGGCCGTCGCCCTGCGGGACGCGGGAGAGCACGACGCCGATGGTCGCGCCGTTCTCCTTGGCGCGCTGGAGCATCTGCCACACCTGCGCGTCGGCGTAGCGGGCGGCGGTGGTGACGCACAGCCACAGGTCGGCGGCGGCCATCAGCTTGGTGGCGAACTCGTAGTGGTCCTCGAAGACCGAGTCGAAGTCGGGGCTGTCGAGCAGCGCCAGCCCGGGGGGCAGGGCCTCGCTGGCGATGATGACCAGCTGGTCGCCCGCGATGGCGTCGGGAGCCGGGCCGCGGACGCGTCCCATGCCGGGCAGCAGCGGCCCTTCCATGAACCACTGCACGTGGTCGGGGTGGCAGACGAGGATCGGGCTGCTGGTGGTGGGGCGGAGCACGCCGGTCGCGCTCACGCGGGAGCCGACCAGCGTGTTGACCAGGGTGGACTTGCCCGCGCCAGTGGACCCGCCGAGCACCACCAGCAGCGGCGCGCCGGCCGCCTGCAAGCGGGGCAGGACGTAGTCGTCCAGCTGGTTGCGCAGCTCGTCGCGGGCCTCGCGGGCCTCCTGCACGCCGGGCACGTCCAGCAGGAAGTCGAAGGCGCCGAGCTGGTCGCGCAGCGCGGTCAGCGCCCTGACCAGCTCGGCCTGCCGGACCGTGGGCCCCCC
>NZ_BAAAMR010000042.1:0-78183 GCF_039529375.1 Actinomadura napierensis | reverse complement strand
GCCGCCAGCCGCGCGCCGCGCTCGGCCGCATCGACCGACAGCAGGCCGGCCTTGCCGCCGGGGCCCGCGCAGACGTCGGCCCAGCGGGCGTCCCGGCCGTCCAGCGGGGCCGCCGCCAGGGCCAGGGCGACCAGCTGGCTCGCCTCGTCCTGGACGGCGGCGCGGCCGTCGCGGACAGCGTCGATGGCCGCCGGGTCGCCCTCGCCCAGCACCGCCGCGTACGGCGAGTAGCGGGCCGGTTCGGCGCCCGCGTCGTACAGCTCCTGCGCGGTCGCGCGTCCGGGCCGGGCGACCAGCGTCACGCGCGGGCGCGCGTTGTCGGCCTCCAGCAGGTCGCCGATCTCGTCGCGGTCGGGGCCGAGCGCGTCGCGCAGCGCGGACACGATCCACTTGGGGTGGCTGTGCGCGATCGACAGCCGGGTGGTGGTGTCGGCGTCGGCGGGCGCGACGATCGCCAGCCACGCGTCCAGGTCGCGGGTGGCGACCTTGCGGAGCACCGCGTTGGCGAACTTGGCCTGGCCGGGGCCCGACACCGACCGCGCCAGCTCGACCGCCGTGCCGACCGCGGCGTGCGGCGGGATGCGGGTGGCGAGGATCTGGTGCGCGCCGAGGCGCAGGACGTCCAGCAGCGGCGCGTCGATGCGGCGCAGCTCGCGGTCGCTGCACAGCGCGAGCACCGCGTCGTAGGTGCCGCGGCCGCGCAGCGTGCCGTAGGTCAGCTCGGTGGCGAGGGCGGCGTCGCGCCCGGTGATGCCGCGGTCGCGCAGGCGGGTGGGCAGCAGCAGGTTCGCGTACGCGTCGCGGGTCTCGACCGCGCGGATCACGTCGAACGCGGTGCGGCGGACCAGGTCCTGCGGGCGGCCCGTCTGGCGGGGGCCGCCGGGCCTGCGGTTGCGGTCGGGGCGGCCCCGGCCGCTTCGGGTCGGCGGCATCAGTGCAGCGCGTCCTTACCGGTGAGGGTGACGCCGCGCACCCAGTCGGCGGCGGCCATGCGGCGCTTGCCCTGAGGCTGGACGTCCCCGAGCACGACCGGGTGCGTGGCCGTGCCGACCAGCACCTCGGCCTTGCCGGCGCGCAGCTCCCCCGGCGACAGCTTCTCGCCGTCGGGCGCCGGGCGGACCGGGCCAAGCTTGACGCGGGCGTCGCGGAACGTCGTCCAGGCGCCCGGCGCGGGTGTGCAGGCCCGGATCAGCCGGTCGACGTGCCGCGCCGGGGCGGTCCAGTCGACGCGGGCGTCCTCGGGGGTCAGCTTCGCCGCGTGCGACACGCCCTCGGTCGGCTGCGGCCGCGCCTCCAGGACGCCGGCCTCGATCCCGTTCATCGTGTCCAGCAGCAGGCCCGCGCCCGCGGTCGCCAGCCGTCCCAGCAGGTCGCCCGTGGTGTCGGTGGGGCGGATCGGCTCGGTCAGCACCCCGTAGACCGGCCCGGTGTCGAGGCCCTCCTCGATCTGGAACGTCGCCGCGCCGGTCACGTCGTCGCCGTGCAGGATCGCGCGCTGGACGGGCGCCGCGCCGCGCCAGGCCGGCAGCAGCGAGAAGTGCAGGTTCACCCAGCCGTGCCGGGGGATGTCCAGCGCCTCGCGCGGCAGCAGCGCCCCGTAGGCGACGACCGGGCAGCAGTCAGGCGCGATCGCGCGGAGCCGGTCGAGGAACTCCGGGTCGCGCGCCTTGGCGGGCTTGAGCGCCTCGACGCCCGCCTCGGCGGCCCGCTGCGCCACCGGGCCGGCCTCCATCCGGCGCCCGCGGCCGGACGGGGCGTCGGGGCGGGTCACCACCGCGGCCACCTCGTGGCCGGACGCGAGCAGCGCGTCGAGCGCGGGAAGGGCGGTCTCGGGGGTCCCGGCGAAGACGAGGCGCATCTAGATCGCCTTCCCGAAGGTGCGGTGCGGGGACGCCTTCACCACGGGCGCCGGGTCACCGAACCACTCGGCCTCGCGGATCGCCTTCATCGCGGCCTTGCGCTGCTCCGCGTCCATCCGGTCGACGAAGATGATGCCGTCCAGGTGGTCGGTCTCGTGCTGGACGCAGCGGGCCAGCAGGTGCGTGCCCTCCAGCGTGATCGGCTCCCCGTGCATGTTGAAGCCCTTCGCCACGACCCCGACCGAGCGCGGCGTCGGGAACGCCAGGCCGGGCAGCGACAGGCACCCCTCGTCGTCGGTCTCCTGCTCGTCCGACAGGTCCAGCGTCGGGTTCACCACGTGCCCGAGCCGGTCGTCGACGTAGTAGGTGAACACCCGCAGGCCCACGCCGAGCTGCGGCGCCGCCAGGCCCGCCCCGGGAGCGTCGATCATCGTGTCGGTGAGGTCCTTGACGAGCTGGCGCAGCTCCTTGTCGAAGTCCTTCACCGGCTCCGCCGGGGTGCGCAGCACTGGGTCGCCGAAGAGGCGGATGGGCTTGACGGCCAACGAGGACTCCGTTCCTGCGGGTGGGGCGCCGCGCGCCGCCCGTTCCGGGCGCGCGCCGGGCGGGACCGTGGATGTCGCGTCCCCAGTCTACGGAGGGATCACGCGGATCTCGCACGCCGCCGGCAACGCGCATTCGGTCACGCGACTTCGGTCACGCGCCGGCGGTCATGCGTCTCCGGTCACGCGCCTCCGCCGGACCGCGCCTTGTAGGCGGCGGTGCGGGCCGCCTTGGCGGTCGCCTTGTCGGGATGGTGGTCGCCGAGCGCCTCCAGGACGTCCGCGACGCCCGGATGGTCGGTGCGCCACAGCTCGTCCACCATCTCCCGCATCTCCGTCCCGGGCGGCGCGTCGACCAGTGCCGCGGCGACCGCCTCGTCCGGCTCGGCGGTCTCCAGCATCCCGGCGACGGTGTCGACGAACACCCACAGGTACTCGGCGCGGGACAGCTCCCGCCCGGCCGGGTCGCCCGCCGCGTTCAGCCACAGCGCCGCGTACGGCGACACCAGCGGATGCTCCTGCGCCGCCCGCACGACCGGCGCCGCCTCCGGGCCGACCCGGTGCAGGACGGCGGCGGCGAGGTTGCGGGCGCCCGGCCCGCCGCCGCGCATCACGTCCAGCAGGTCGGCGGCGGCGTCCTTGACGTCGTGGACGGCCAGCCACCCGTCGATCTCCTCGTCGGCGGTCTCGGGCCGGTGCCAGGCCAGCCCGGCGACGAGCTCGGCGGCGGACCCGCCGGCCAGCTCGCCGACGACCGGCGCCGCGAACCCGTCGGCCAGCAGCAGCTCCCGCACGCCCCACACGCCCAGCGGCGTGAGCACGCGGCCGCCCTCGCCGGCCTGCTCGACGACGCCCCAGCGGGCCAGGTCGTCCAGCTCCAGCGCGAGCGCGTCGAGCACCGCCTCGGCCAGCGCCGCCCGGTCAGAGATCTCGTACGCCTCGGTGACGTGCCCGAGCAGCGCGTCGGCCAGCTCGTCGAGGCCGGCGGGCTCCTCCTGCTCGTACAGGTGGATCAGCACGCCGGTCAGCTCGTTCTGGACGAGCTCGATCGCGTCGAGCCCGTCGGACGGGTCGTGCTCCGGGACGGCGACGGAGTCCAGCAGCCGCACCCACACGCCCAGCACGCGCTCGTCGTCGTCGGAGCCGAGGTCGTGCAGCCCCGGCCCCGGCTCGGCCCGGCCGCCCTTGGCGAGGATCACCTCCGCCTCGGTCGCGGCCCACCACAGCCGGTCGAGCTCCGGCAGATCGGTCTGGTCCGCGACGTCGGCGTCCGGCAGGCGGCGCGGCGTGGCCAGGTCCAGCGCGGCCACCGCGGCCTCGGCGTCCGCCGCGGTCAGCTCGTCGATCTCGGTCAGCGGCCGCTCGCCCGTCCACTCGGCCAGCGCCCGGACCTCCGCGGCCAGCCCGGAGCGGCGCGCCGCGTCCGCCAGCTCCGCCGACGCCGCCAGCCGGACCGGCGGGACGACCAGCTCCTCGGTCCGCCGCAGGTACTCCTCGGCGCGGGCGTAGCGCTCCTCGTCGGGCAGCGCCTCGAACCGCCGCATCCACTCCTCGACGGCGTCCTGGTCGTCCAGCGCGACGCCGTCGCCCTCCATCAGCCCCGCCACGACCTCCGCGGCCACCTGCCGCTCCGCGCCGTCGGTCTCGGCGACCACCTCGGCGAACTCGGGGGCGAGCCGGTCGATCTCCGCGGCCAGCTCCGCCGCGCGGGCGGCGGGCACGGCGCCGGACTCGCCCAGGAACGCCGCGACGGCCCGCATCGCGTCCAGCACGGACGGCACCTCGTCGGCGCCCGCGACCACCGTCTCCGGGAACACCTCCAGCAGCAGCTCGCGCAGCGCCTCCGGAGTGAGCTCGCCCGGCCCGGCCAGCCCCATCTCCCGCCCGGCGAGGTCGAGCAGCAGGTGCGCGCCCTGCTCGTCGAGCTTCTCGCCGCGTTCGTCCGCCCAGCTCCGCAGGTCGCCCGCGGTCGTCTCAACCCAGTTGTCGGCCACCCGAGAACCCTATTGGTCGGTGCCCTCCCCGGGGGCCGAACCCGCACACCCCCGGGCCCGAGTTCGCCGGGATCAGATGAGCTCCAGGGGGTCGATCTGGACGCGGACGGTCTCGGCCGCCTTGCGGGCGCTGCGGACGCCCTGCGCCTCCTTGAGCGCGCGCGCGAGTGCCTGGCCCGCCGCGCGGGGGACGCGGACGAGGGCGCGCTCCTTCTCCGGCCCCTCCGCCCCCGGCTGCCGCGGGACGGGGACCGGGCCGAGCACCTCCGCGCCGTCCGGCAGCCGCGCGTCCTCCAGCAGCTCCCGGATCGCCGCGGGCGTCGCGGTCAGCGACGCCATCCGGGCCGCCGGCGGGAACCCCGCCTCCCGGCGCTCGGCCAGCTCCCGCTCGGCGTAGGTGACCGGGTCCCAGCGGACGAGCGCCTGCACCGCCGGCAGCGTCCCCTCCGCCGCCACGACCACCGGCCCCTCCGCACGGACGAGCGACGCCGCGTTCATCCAGCGGCGCAGCGTCTCCTCCCCCGCCCGCAGGTCGGGCCGGCCCAGCAGCACCCAGCCGTCCAGCAGCAGCGCGGCGGTGTAGCCGTCCTCGGCGGGCGGCTCCGCGCCCGGCGTCGCCACCACGAGCGCCCGTTCGGTGCCGACCCGTTCGAGGATCGCCTCCCGCCCGGACGTGCGCACCGGTACGCCGGGGAAGGCCCGCCCCAGTTCCTCCGCCGTCCGTTTCGCGCCCACGACCATCGCGCGCATCTGGAAGAACCCGCATTCGGGGCAGTGCCAGTCGCCCGCTATGCGGCCGCACCACCGGCAGTAGGGAGCCGCATGCGACGACGGCAGCGCCAACGGCCCCTGGCACGCCGTGCAGTGCGCGGGAGTCCGGCACCGCGCGCACGCGATGCCGGGGACGTAGCCGCGCCTCGGCACCTGCACGAGCACCGGGCCGTGCTCCAGCGCGCCCCGCGCGGCCTCGAACGCCACGTTCGGCAGGCGCGCCGTGCGGGCGGCGGCGTCCCGGGCGAGCTGCGCGTCGTCCCCCACGTACCGGACGCGCGGCATCGCGCGCCGCACCCGCGCCCGGTCGGCGGCCAGGGCGTGCGCCCAGCCCGTCTCGACCAGTACGGTCGCGTCCGTGGTCCGGGTGAAGCCGCCGATCAGCGCCCCGGCGCCCGCCCGGTGCGCGCGCAGCGCCAGCACCTCGCGCGGATGGGGATAGGGGGCGTGCGGCTCGGCGTGGACGTCGTCCCCGTCGTCCCACAGCACGGTGAGCCCCAGGTCGGCGACGGGCGCGAACATCGCGGCCCGCGTTCCGACCACGGCCCGCGCCCTGCCCCGCAGGACGGCCAGCCACCGCCGGTAGCGCTCGGCCGGGCCCAGCTCCGCCGTCACCGCGACATGCCGCCCCTCCCCCAGCTCCGCCTCCAGCGCCGCGTCCACGCGGGCCACGTCGCGGCCGTCGGCCACCACCACCAGCGCCCCGCGGCCGCCTTGCAGCGTCACCGCCACGGCCCGCGCGATGGCCTCCGCCCACTGCGGCCCCGGCAGCGCCGTCCACACCGCCCGAGGCGCCCGCCCATCGGCCAGCGCTTTGAGGAACGAGGCACCGGCCGGATACTCCAGCCAGGGGTTCTCGCCGTCCGCCGGTTCGGTTACTTCGCCCGATGGCTCGTCACCGGCGGGCTCGGCTGGTTCGGTGCGTTCGGCCTCCACGCGGGCATGGCGCGGCGGGACGGCGAGCCGCAGGACGTCCGCGAACGTCCCCGCGTAACGGTCGGCGATCTCCCGCGCCAGGGAGGCGATCTCGGGGGTGAGGACGCATTCCGGGGACGTCACGCGTTCCAGGTACAGGAGCTTTCCGTCGTGGCCGCTCTCCTCGGCGCGCTCCAGCAGGAAGCCGTCGACGAGCTGCCCGGCGAACCGGACCCTGACCCGGCATCCCGGAACGGCCGTCGCGTCGAGTTCGGCCGGGACCAGATAGTCGAAGGGACGATCGAGGTGAGGCAGGGACATGTCGACGGCGACGCGCGCCACGGGCCGTTCTTCGGCGGGGCTGCGGGCCCCCTTCTTCGGGGTCTTCCGCCCGGCCTTGCCCGCGGCCCCCTTGCCCTGCGGGGCCTTCTCCACCGGGACCCTGGGCACGTCGTCCAGGCCCGGGATCAGGTCCGCTCCCCCTCCGTCCTCCGTCACGTCCCCCGTCCTACCAGATCAGCCCGACAGTCATCGGCGCACGCTAAGGTGTGGTCCGTTTGAACGGGGCGCGCATTCGGTGGATCCGCGGACACGTGGGATCGCCCGATGCCCTTCGCGCCCTCGCCGTCCGACGAGCACGTGCAGGCGATGTGACCACAGCGCATAGTCCAGAGCTGACCGACGCCCGGGCCGGGGCCGAGCCCTCGGCGCGCCCGGGCCGTTCCCGCGCGCCCTGGTGGAAGCGGTGGACCAACCCCCGCAACCCCATCGTGGCCGCCACCGTGGCCGCGGCCGTCATGCACCTGGTCTGGGCCCTGTACCTGGCGGCCGAGGGCGGCGACCTCGCCGCCCAGGCCGCCTGGACCGACTTCGCCTGGAAGCACCCCACCGCCGCCTACAGCTTCGCCTGGTACGGCGGCATGCACCCCGCCTCCTACAGCGTCCTGTCGCCGTACCTCATGGCGCTGTTCGGGATCCGCACGGTCGCCGTCGTGGCGGGCACCGTGTCCGCGGCGCTCACCGCGCACCTCCTCGTCCGGTTCAAGGCGCCCATGGCGCTGCCCGCCGCGCTGTGGGCCGCGTTCGCGCTGTCGTGCAACACCGCCTCCGGCCGCGTGACGTTCGGGCTCGGCCTGATGTTCGCGCTGATGGCGGTGATCGTCGCGTTCACCCCGCGCGGCACCCCCGCGCTGCGCTGCGCCGGGATGGTCGGGCTCGGGCTGCTGGCGACGGCGTCCAGTCCCGTCGCGGGACTGTTCCTGCTGGTGCTGGCCGCCACCCTCTTCCTGACCGGGCGGCGCCGCGCCGGGATCTCCCTCGCGATCGGCATGCCCATCGTCGTCGGGACGACGAGCCTGCTGTTCCCGTTCAGCGGCGTCCAGCCGATCTCGTTCACCGCGATCGTGGTGTGGTGCATCGTCAGCGTCATCGCGATCCTGGTCTTCGCGCCGCCGAACTGGCGGTTCGTCCGGATCGGCGCCGGCGTCTACCTGCTCGGCATCGCCCTCACCTGGCTGATCCCCTCGCCCGTCGGCAGCAACGTCGAGCGCCTCTCGCTGGTGTTCGGCGGGATGTTCTGCCTGTCGGCCGTCGCGCGCGCACACGGACGGGTGCGCATCGCCGTGCTGTCCGTGGCGTTCATCTTCACGGCCTCGTGGCAGGTGGTGAAGCCGATGGAGGACCTCGTCCACACCGTCCCCGCCGCCTCGGCCGCCGCGAACGCCCAGGGCCTCGTCGACGAGCTGCACGCCCTCGGCGCGCAGCGCACCCGCATCGAGGTCGTCCCGCTGCGCTCGCACTGGGAGGCCGCCGGGCTCAGCCGGCACTTCATCCTGGCGCGCGGCTGGAACCGGCAGGTCGACGCCGAACGCCACGAGGTGTTCTACGAGAAGGACGCCCTCACCCCCGCGTCCTACCGCGACTGGCTGCACAAGTGGGCGGTCCAGTACGTCGTCCTGCCCGGGCAGGAGACCGACTGGTCCGGCAAGGACGAGGCCGCGCTCGTGAGGGCCGGCCAGCCGTACCTGGCGGAGGTGTGGCACGACGAGCACTGGCGGCTGTTCCGCGTCGCCTACCCCACCCAGCTCGTCGACCCGCCCGCCACCGTCCACGAGGTCAACTCCGGTGAGCTGGTCGTGGACATGCCGGCGCCCGGCTCCGTGCTGGTCCGGGCCTCCTGGTCGCCGTGGCTGGGCGTCACCGGCGGCGACGCCTGCCTCGCCCGCGCGGGCGAGTTCGTCCGGATGAAGGCCCGGGAGGCCGGCCGCTACACGATCGCCGCCCACTACGGCCTCCACCGCGGCAACCACTGCTCGAATCCCTGACAATCCCGGCCCAAGGCGCTCGCCTGGCGGCTGTGTTTCCACAACCCCGGCCCAGCGGGCTCGCCTGGCGGCTCGCCCGCTGACCGTGCTTGGGGCGAGCGCGGCCTCGCTTCGCGAGCTTCCCGGTGGGGGCTCGCCTTCGGCTTCGCCCCCACCGGTCAGATAGCGCGCTCGCGTAACGGCTGAGGTTCCCTGGGACGAGTTCGTCGGCCCTCTGGATCATCCGTGGGCGCCTGCGGGGCGTCAGATGGCGCCTGGCGGCTTCTGGCGGGCTGAGGCGTCCGGATATGCGGAGAGGGCCCCGGAACGTCTCCAGGGCCCTCTCGGCGGCGATCAGCGGTGGCGGCGGCTCACAGGCCGGCGGCGGAGGCCAGGTCCTTGGCGCGGTCGGTGGACTCCCAGGAGAAGTCCGGCACCTCGCGGCCGAAGTGGCCGTAGGCGGCGGTCTGCGAGTAGATCGGCCGCAGCAGGTCGAGGTCCCGCACGATCGCGGCGGGACGCAGGTCGAAGACGTCGGCGACGGCCTTCTCGATCTTGTCCGGGTCGACCTTCTCGGTGCCGAACGTCTCCACGAACACCCCGACCGGGTGCGCCTTGCCGATCGCGTAGGCGACCTGGACCTCGGCGCGGTCGGCGAGCTGCGCGGCGACGATGTTCTTGGCGACCCAGCGCATCGCGTACGCGGCGGACCGGTCGACCTTGGACGGGTCCTTGCCGGAGAACGCACCGCCGCCGTGCCGGGCCATGCCGCCGTAGGTGTCCACGATGATCTTGCGGCCGGTGAGGCCGGCGTCGCCCATCGGGCCGCCGATCTCGAAGCGCCCGGTGGGGTTCACCAGCAGCCGGTACCCGCTCGTGTCCAGGTCGAACTGGGCGAGCACGGGGTCGACGACGTGCTCCTTGACGTCCGGGCCGAGCAGCTCCTTCAGGTCGATGTCGGGAGCGTGCTGGCTGGACACCACGACGGTGTCGAGGCGGACGCCGCGGTCGCCGTCGTACTCGATGGTGACCTGGGTCTTGCCGTCCGGGCGCAGGTAGGGGACGGTGCCCTCCTTGCGGACCGCCGACAGCCGCTGCGCGAGCCGGTGCGCCAGCGTGATCGGCAGCGGCATCAGCTCGGGGGTCTCGTTGGTGGCGTAGCCGAACATCAGGCCCTGGTCGCCGGCGCCCTGCCGGTCCAGGTCGTCCCCGCGCTTGTCGCGGTCCTCGCCCTCGCGGGTCTCGTAGGCGTCGTCGACGCCCTGCGCGATGTCGGGCGACTGCGCGCCGATCGACACCGACACGCCGCAGGAGTGGCCGTCGAAGCCCTTCTTGGACGAGTCGTAGCCGATCTCGAGGATCTTCTCCCGGATGACGCCGGGGATGTCCACATAGGTCTCGGTGGTGACCTCACCGGCCACATGCACCTGACCGGTCGTGATCATCGTCTCGACGGCGACCCGGCTCTTCGGATCGTCCTTGAGCATCGAGTCGAGGATCGCGTCGCTGATCTGGTCCGCGATCTTGTCCGGGTGTCCTTCGGTGACGGACTCCGAGGTGAACAGGCGGCGAGACACGTACGTGAACTCCTTGCAGCGGCTGCTGACTGACGTCGCAGGACGGATATGTCATCGAGTTCGGCGGGGACGTCCCCCGCGCGGGTATCCAAGGTGTAAGCCCGCAGTCTAGCCCGATCGTCATCGGGCGCCGGAATGGGCTCGGCCGCGGTCGGGCGGCCTGCGGCCGATCCGCGCGTCAATCCGCGGGCGGCGGGTCCAGGCGCGCGGCGACCAGGTCCCAGACGACCTCGGCGAGCGCCTCCTTGGCGCCGCGCGGCACCTCGGTGCTCGACCCGTCCGCGCCGAGGATCACCGCGGCGTTGTCGGGGCGGCCGAAGGTGAGGTCCTCCCCCACCTGGTTGACCACGAGCAGGTCGCTGCGCTTGCGGGCGAGCTTGGCGCGGCCGTTGGCGAGCACGTCGTCGGTCTCGGCCGCGAAACCGACGATCACCTGCCCGGCCCGCCGGCGCTCGCCGAGCTCGGCCAGGATGTCGGGGTTCTTGGCGAGCCGGATCGGCTCCGGCTCGTCCCCCTCGGTCTTCTTGATCTTCGAGCCGCGGTAGTCGACGGGGCGGAAGTCGGCGACGGCCGCGGCCATCACGACCGCGTCGGCGGCGTCGGCGGCCTCCAGCACGGCCTTGCGCATGTCCTCCGCCGAACCGACGGGCACGACCCGCGCGCCGGCCGGGTCGGGCAGCGCCACGTTGGCCGCGACGAGCGTCACCCGGGCGCCGCGCGCCGCCGCCGTGCGGGCCAGCGCGTACCCCTGCAGCCCGGACGAGCGGTTGCCGATGAACCGGACGGGGTCGAGGGGTTCGCGGGTCCCGCCGGCGGACACCACCACGTGGCGTCCGGCGAGGTCGCGTCCGGCCCCGTCGCCGTGAGAGCCGCGGGCGAGCACGTGCCGGGCCACCTCGAACAGCTCGGCGGGGTCGGGCAGCCGGCCGGGGCCGGTGTCCTTGCCGGTGAGCCGCCCGGACGCGGGCTCCACCACGACCGCGCCGCGCTCGCGCAGCGTCGCGACGTTGGCCCGGGTGGCCGGGTGCTCCCACATCTCGGTGTGCATCGCGGGCGCGAACACCACCGGGCAGCGGGCCGTGAGCAGGGTGTTGGTGAGCAGGTCGTCGGCCAGGCCGTGCGCGGCGCGGGCGAGCAGGTCGGCGGTGGCGGGGGCGACGAGCACCAGGTCGGCGCCCTGCCCGAGCCGGACGTGCGGGACCTGCGCCACCCCGTCCCACACGGCGGTGGAGACCGGGTTGCCCGACAGCGCCGCCCAGGTCGGCTCGCCGACGAAGCGGAGGGCGTCCTGCGTCGGCACGACGGTGACGTCGTGGCCCGACTCGGTGAGCCGCCGCAGCAGCTCGCACACCTTGTACGCGGCGATCCCGGCGCTCACACCGAGGACGACGCGCGGCTTTCGGGAGGTCATGCGGACACTGTTCCATCAGGCCCCGGCGCCGGTTCGCACCGGGGGTCCAGGGGGGTCGCCCCCCGGACGGGACCGGGGGCGGTCAGCCCTCGATCGGCTCGGCGTTGAGCAGGCCCTCGCGCGTCTCGCGCAGCGCGATCGACAGGGGCTTCTCCTGCACCTGCGTCTCGACGAGCGGGCCGACGTACTCCAGCAGGCCCTCGCCGAGCTGGGCGTAGTAGGCGTTGATCTGCCGGGCGCGCTTGGCCGCGATGCTCACGAGGCCGTACTTGGTCTCGACGACCTCGAGGAGCTCGTCGATCGACGGGTTGGTGATGCCTTCGCTGCTGGCTGCCACTCCGTGGCCTTCCACTAGTGATCCACTGCGATGCCGGCCGCCGGACACGGCGGTCGCCGACACTAACGTACAGCCATCAAGGCTAGCAGCTCGTGGCACACGTCCTGGACGGACGTGTTCACCAGGGTGACGTCGAACTCCTTCTCGGCGGCCAGCTCGACCCGGGCCGCCTCCAGCCGGCGTTCGATCACCTCGGGGGGCTCGGTGCCGCGGCCGGTGAGCCGGCGGACGAGCTCCTCCCAGCTGGGCGGCGCGAGGAAGACCAGCCGCGCGCCGGGCATCGTCTCGCGGACCTGCCGGGCGCCCTGCAGGTCGATCTCCAGCAGGACCGGCTCGCCGCGGGCGAGGCGCTCCTGCACGGGCCGGCGCGGGGTGCCGTAGCGGTTGCCCGCGAACTCGGCCCACTCGAGCAGCTCCCCTTCGGCGACGAGCCGGTCGAAACCGGCGTCGTCGACGAAGAAGTACTGCACACCGTGGGTCTCACCCGGTCGGGGGGACCGGGTGGTCACCGAGACCGACAGCCACACCCGGGGGTGTGAGCGCCGGATCTCGGCGACGACCGTGCTCTTGCCGACGCCCGACGGCCCTGACAGGACCGTCAGGCGGGACACGAGCGGGCCATGCGGTTGTTCGGAGCCCTCCGGCGCAGCGATGGGTGCGCCGGAGCCGGACGAGATGGTGCCGGATCCGGGGAGCCCGGATCCGGCCGCGGCGGTCTCCCCGTCTGAGGGGCCGCCGCGCCCGCCCGTGAGTCGCGCGTCAGCGGTTCGCACTTCCGCCGAACTCACGCTCCAGGGAGGCGCGCTGGTTGGCGCCGAGGCCCCGCACGCGGCGGGATTCGGCGATGCCCAGACGCTCCATGATCTGCTTCGCACGGACCTTGCCCACACCGGGCAGGGACTCCAGGAGGGCCGACACCTTCATCTTTCCGATGACGTCGTCGGACTGACCCTCCTTGAGAACCTCGGCGAGCGAGGTTCCTCCGTGCTTGAGCTTGTTCTTAACCTCGGCCCGCTCCTTGCGAGCCTTGGCAGCCTTCTCCAGGGCTGCGGCGCGCTGTTCGGGGGTTAGGGGCGGAAGAGCCACGCCGGGTCACCTCAGGTTTCCACTCGACGGAGTCGGACGGGTTGGGAAACTAGCGAGTTCACGCCCCATAAGGCAACGTGAAGTGCCGTTTAGCCCGCCACAAATTCACGAAAATCACTCCCCGGAGTGTCCTGAATACAGAGTGTACTCGACTCGGGGCCTCTGACCGCCCATCCCCGTGCCTTGCTGGGACTTTCGCATGATCGTGAAAATCCGCCCATTCTGTCCCGATTTACGGCACCCGGCACCGCCCCGGCGCGGCGGTCCGCGCCCGCCGGGGGGCTCCCCGCCATGATCCCGTCACCCCCCGCCGGGCCGGATCCGGCCCCCCGCGCGGGCCCGGTGTGAAGTCCCCCACAGCCGGTCCCGACCGAGTGACGCTCGTCACGCCGGGCCGTTCCGCACGTCGCGGGCGCACCGCAACTGCCATCCTCGACAGCACACCCGCCAAGATCGTTCAGCCAGACCCGGAGCCGCCCGCCGCCCGCATCCCCCCGCTCCCCCCACGCACGCCCCGTCTCCCCATGCCCGGACCCGCCGTCCGGCCGGCGGGCGTGGCGGACGCGAAACGGCGCCCCGGAACGCGCCGGGATCGAACCGACTTCGCCGTCCGCCCGTATCGCATTGCGGATGCCCCCGCATTCGCGAGCGAACTAAAACGACAATGCGCGTCCCCCGCGTGCGCGACAACACCGGCGCTAAATCCTGCCCGGAAAGCAAATCCCGCGCTCTTGCGCGGCGATCATCACACCCGTCCCGCGAACCCCGTCCCGCCGGCGCCGCCACGCGGCGACCGGCGCGCCGTACGGCCCCGTCAGACCACCCGGCGGAGCGCGGCGGCCATCGCGGCGGCGGCGGCACCGGGGTCGGGGGCGCCGGTGATGGGGCGGCCGATGACCAGCAGGTCCGCACCGGCGGCGAGGGCGGCCTCCGGGGTGGCGACCCTGGCCTGGTCCTGGGTGTCGGCGCCGGCGGGCCGCACGCCGGGGGTGATCAGGGTGATGTCGGGGCCGACCTCGGCGCGGACGGCGGCGGCCTCCCGCGGCGAGCAGACGAGCGCCTGGGCGCCCGCGCCGACGGCGAGGGCGGCGAGCCGCCGGACCGCGTCGGGCGCGGGGCCGTCGAGCCCGACGGCGCGCAGGTCGGCCTCGTCCAGCGAGGTCAGCACCGTCACCGCGGCGATCTTGGTGGCGGGGGCCGCCTCGACCGCCTCGCGGATCATGGCGGGGCCGCCGGCGGCGTGCACGGTCAGGTACGCCGGCTTGAGCCGGGCGACGGCGCGGGCGGCGCCGCGCACGGTCGCGGGGATGTCGTGCAGCTTCAGGTCCAGGAACACCTGGACGCGGCTCGCGCCGCGGACGCTGGCGACGACGTCGGGCCCGTAGCGCAGGTACAGCTCCAGGCCCACCTTGATGGTGGAGACGTGCGGCGTGACCAGGGTGGCCCAGCGCGCGGCGGTCTCCAGGTCGGGGGCGTCCAGCGCGACGGCGATGGGGGCTGCGGTCACGGCATCTCCTTCTCGGGCTCGGTCGGCCGCACCTGGGGCGGCACGTAACCGGCGGGCTTGTGGGCGAGCCCGACGGCGTCGGCCAGGCGCCCGATGCGGCGGGCCGCGAGGGCCTCCTCCAGCTCGCGCAGGACGCGGGGCCCGGCCGTGGGGTCGTGGAACAGGGCGGTGCCGACGGCGACGGCGGACGCGCCGGCCAGGATGAACTCCAGCGCGTCCAGGCCGGTCGAGACGCCCCCGACGCCGATGATCGGGGTCGTCGGCAGCGCGGCGTGCACCTGGTAGACGCAGCGGACGGCGACGGGCCGGATCGCGGGCCCCGACAGCCCGCCCGACACGCCGGTGAGGGCGGGCCGCAGGGTGTGCGGGTCGATCGCCATGCCGTCCATGGTGTTGATCAGGGTGAGGCCGTCGGCGCCAGCGTCGACGCAGGCCAGCGCGATCCCGACGATGTCGGTGACGTCGGGGCCGAGCTTGGCGAACACCGGGGTGCCGGGCCGGGCGCCGGCGCGGACGGCGCGCAGCACGGACGCGGCGGCCGACGGGTGCCAGCCGAACATGCGGCCGCGGTCCTCGACGTTGGGGCAGGCGACGTTGACCTCGATGGCGGCGACGCCGGGGACGTTGCGGAGCCGGCGGGCGAGGTCGCCGAACTCCTCGACGCTGTTGCCCGCGATGGACACGATGGTGCGGACGTCCTGCTCGATGAGCCAGGGGAGGTCGCGTTCCAGGAACGCCTCGACGCCGGGCCCGGGCAGGCCCATGGCGGTGAGCAGCCCGCTGGGCGTCTCGGTGACGCGCGGCGTGGGGCGTCCCGCGCGCGCTTGGGACATCACCGAGGTGGTGACGAACGCGCCGAGACGGGACAGCTCGAAGAACTGGGCCAGCTCGCGTCCCGTCCCGCCGCACCCGGAGGCCGTCAGGACCGGATTGGAGAGCTCCAGGGCGCCGAGGGTGGTGGTGACCCGGTCGCTCACTTCGAGCCCCCTTCCGTGACGCTCAGGACGCGCGGGGCGCCCAGCGCGTCGAACGGGATGGTGCCGAGGTCTCCCCAGCGGACGCGGTCGCCGCGCAGGACGGGCCCGTCGGCGCAGGCGCGGACCATGCGGGTGACGCCGTCCTCGCCGTGGATCGGCAGCATGCAGGTCATGCAGGCGCCGATGCCGCACGCCCCGGTCCGCTGCAGGAACTCCTCCACCGACACCTGGGACGGCAGGCCGAACTCGCCGGCGATCTGGGTGACCGAGCGCAGCAGCCCCGTCGGCCCGCAGGCGTAGACGACGTCGGCGCCGGTCTCCTGGACGACGCGCGGCAGCACGTCCCGCATGGCGCCCTTCTCGCCGAGCGAGCCGTCCTCGGTGACGACGGTGGCGGAGTCGCCGATGCGCTGCGCCATCCGGGACCCGAACACCTGCCGGGCGGTCGGCCCGGCGAGCACGAAGTGCACCTGGCAGCCGCGCCGCAGCAGCGTGTCGGCGAGCGCGAACACCGCGGCGCCGCCGGGGCCGCCCGCGGCCAGCAGGCAGCTGACGGGGTCGCGGGGCAGCCGGAACGGGCGGCCGAGCGGGCCGAGCAGGTCGAGCTGGTCGCGGGAGCGGCGGCCGGCGAGCCAGCCGGTGCCGGGCTCGGTGTCGGCGAACACGACCTCGACCGTGCCGCCGTAGTCGGACTGCACCTGGTGGACGCCGAAGCAGCGGCGCACCAGCCGGGCGGTGTGCTCGCCGCCGACGGCGACGGCCACGAACTGGCCGGGCCGGAACCGCTCGGCGATCGCGGGCGCCACCAGCGTCATCGCGTGGTAGTCCTGCACCTGGCGGACCGTGAGGACCGTCGCCGACGTCTGCACCGGCGTGTCGGACACCCGTCTCCCTCTCTCGTCGCGTTCGCCGCGCGGGCGGGACGCCTCGCCCCGCCCGCGCGGCGGATGTCACCCGGGCGTCACCGCGCCGTCCCCGGCCCCGGCGCGCCGTCGCCGGTCCCGGCCGCCGCGCCGGTCGCGGGGCCGGTGCGTCCGTGGGCGCCGGCGATCCGCTCGGCGTGCTCCTGGAGGGAGCGGACGCCGACCTGGCCGCCCGCGACGGCCTCGATGCCCTGGACGGCGGCGGCGAGCCCCTGCACGGTCGTCACGCACGGTACGCCCCGCAGGACCGCCGCGGTGCGGATCTCGTAACCGTCGAGCCGCGGCCCCGACTGGCCGGGGCTTCCGAAGGGAGTATTGACGATGAGGTCGACCTCGCCGTCCAGGACGCGCCGCACGATGGTGGGCTCGCCGTCCGGGCCCTGGCCTTCGCTGTGCTTGCGCACGATCTTGGCACGCACGCCGTTGCGGCGCAGGACCTCCGCGGTCCCTTCCGTGGCAAGAATCTCAAAGCCCAGGTCAGCGAGGCGCTTGACCGGGAAGATCATGTGCCGCTTGTCCCGGTTTGCGACCGACACGAACGCGCGTCCCTTGGTGGGCAGCGACCCGTAGGCGGCCTGCTGCGACTTGGCGAACGCGGTGCCGAACACCTCGTCGATGCCCATGACCTCGCCGGTGGAGCGCATCTCGGGGCCGAGGACGGTGTCGACGCCCTGCCCGCGCTCGTTGCGGAACCGGTCGAAGGGCAGCACGGCCTCCTTCACCGCGATCGGCGCGTCCAGCGGCAGGGTGCCGCCGTCGCCGGTCTCCGGCAGCAGGCCCTCGGCGCGCAGCTCGGCGACCCTCGCGCCCATCATCACGCGGGCGGCGGCCTTGGCGAGCTGCACCGCCGTCGCCTTGGACACGAACGGGACGGTCCGGGACGCGCGCGGGTTGGCCTCCAGGACGTACAGGACGCCCGCCGACAGCGCGTACTGGACGTTCATCAGCCCGCGCACCCCGACGCCCTTGGCGAGCGCCTCGGTGGCCTCGCGGATGCGGCGGACGTCGTCGTGGCCGAGGGTGATGGGCGGCAGCGCGCACGCCGAGTCGCCGGAGTGGATGCCGGCCTCCTCGATGTGCTCCATGACGCCGCCGAGGTACAGCTCCTCGCCGTCGTAGAGGGCGTCGACGTCGATCTCGATCGCCTCGTCCAGGAACCGGTCGACGAGCACCGGGTGCTCGGGGCTCGCCTCGGTGGCGCGCGCCATGTACGACTCCAGCGTGGTGTCGTCGTACACGATCTCCATGCCGCGCCCGCCGAGCACGTACGAGGGCCGGACGAGGACCGGGTAGCCGATCTCGGCGGCGATCTCGAGGGCCTCCTCGTAGGAGGTGGCGGTGCCGTGCTTGGGGGCGAGCAGCCCGGCGCGGTGCAGGACGCGCCCGAACGCGCCGCGCTCCTCCGCCAGGTGGATGCTCTCCGGGGACGTGCCGACGATCGGCACGCCGGCGTCCTTGAGCTTCTGCGCCAGGCCCAGCGGCGTCTGCCCGCCGAGCTGGACGATGACGCCCGCGACCTCGCCGGACCGCTGCTCGGCGTACACCACCTCGAGGACGTCCTCCAGGGTGAGCGGCTCGAAGTACAGCCGGTCGGAGGTGTCGTAGTCGGTGGAGACGGTCTCGGGGTTGCAGTTGACCATGACGGTCTCGTAGCCGGCCTCGGCCAGCGCGAACGAGGCGTGGACGCACGAGTAGTCGAACTCGACGCCCTGGCCGATGCGGTTGGGCCCGCTGCCGAGGATGAGCACCTTGGGCTTCTCGCCCGGCGGGACCTCGGTCTCCTCGTCGTAGGCGGAGTACAGGTACGGGGTCTGCGCGGCGAACTCGGCGGCGCAGGTGTCGACGGTCAGGTAGACGGGGCGGACGCCGAGCGCGTGCCGCAGTTCCCGGACGACCTCCTCCGACAGGCCCCGCAGCTCGCCGATCTGCGCGTCGGAGAAGCCGTGCCGCTTGGCGCGCAGCAGCTTGTCGCGGGTGAGCGCGTCGTCGGCGGTGCGGATCTCCTCGGCGGTCTCGTTGATCGCGGAGATCTGGTCGAGGAACCACGGGTCGATCCGGGTCGCCTCGTAGGCCTCCTGGAGGCTCGCCCCGGCCGCCAGCGCGAGCTGGACCTCCCGCAGCCGCCCCTCGTGCGGCCGCTTCGCCGACTCCAGCAGCGCGGCGGGGTCGGCGTCGGCGAGCCCGGCCCAGCTGAACGACGAGCCCTTCTGCTCCAGCGACCGCAGCGCCTTCTGCAGCGCCTCGGTGAAGCAGCGGCCGATCGCCATCGCCTCGCCGACCGACTTCATGTGGGTGGTGAGGGTCGGGTCGGCGCCGGGGAACTTCTCGAACGCGAACCGCGGCACCTTCACCACGACGTAGTCGAGGGTCGGCTCGAACGACGCGGGGGTCTCGCGGGTGATGTCGTTGGGGATCTCGTCGAGGGTGTAGCCGATGGCCAGCTTCGCGGCGATCTTGGCGATCGGGAAGCCGGTGGCCTTGGAGGCGAGGGCCGACGACCGCGACACCCGCGGGTTCATCTCGATGACGATCATCCGGCCGGTGCCGGGGTGCACCGCGAACTGGATGTTGCAGCCGCCGGTGTCGACGCCGACCTCGCGGATCACCGCGATCGCGACGTCGCGCATGTTCTGGTACTCGCGGTCGGTCAGCGTCATCGCGGGCGCGACGGTGATCGAGTCGCCGGTGTGCACGCCCATCGGGTCGAGGTTCTCGATGGAGCACACGATGACGACGTTGTCGGCGCGGTCCCGCATGACCTCCAGCTCGTACTCCTTCCAGCCGAGGATCGACTCCTCCAGGAGCACCTCGCTGGTCGGGGACGCGTCGAGGCCGGCGCCGGCGATGCGGCGCAGCTCGTCCTCGTCGTGGGCGAAGCCGGAGCCCCGGCCGCCCATGGTGAACGACGGCCGGACGACGAGCGGGTAGCCGAGCTCGCCGGCGGCGGCGACGATCTCGTCCATGGTGTGGCAGATCACCGACTTGGCGGACTCGGCGTTCAGGCCCTGCTCGCGCGCGACCTTGGCGACGATCTCCTTGAACTTCTCGCGGTTCTCGCCGGCCTGGATCGCGTCCACGTCGGCGCCGATCAGCTCGACCCCGTACCGGGCCAGGACGCCGCTCTCGAAGAGCGCGATGGCGGTGTTGAGGGCCGTCTGGCCGCCCAGCGTGGGCAGCAGCGCGTCCGGCCGCTCCTTGGCGATGATCTTCTCGACGACCTCGGGGGTGATCGGCTCGACGTAGGTGGCGTCGGCGAACTCCGGGTCGGTCATGATCGTGGCGGGGTTGCTGTTGACCAGCGTCACCCGCAGGCCCTCGGCCTTCAGCACCCGGCACGCCTGGGTGCCGGAGTAGTCGAACTCGCAGGCCTGCCCGATGACGATCGGCCCCGAGCCGATGACCAGGACGGACTTCAGGTCTTCGCGGCGCGGCATTACCTCGACCCCTCCATCAGCTCGCAGAAACGGTCGAAGAGCCCGGACGCGTCGTGCGGCCCCGCCGCGGCCTCCGGGTGGTACTGGACGCTGAACGCCGGGCGGTCCAGGAGCCGCAGCCCCTCGACGCAGCCGTCGTTGAGGTTCACGTGGCTGACCTCGGCGCGCCCGTAGCGGGTGTCGAACGGGCCGTCGGTGGGCGCGTCCACGGCGAACCCGTGGTTGTGCGCCGACACGTCGACCTTTCCGGTCGTGCGGTCCTGGACGGGCTGGTTGATGCCCCGGTGCCCGAACCGCAGCTTGTAGGTGCCGAGCCCGAGGGCGCGGCCGAAGATCTGGTTGCCGAAGCAGATGCCGAAGAACGGCTTGCCGGCGTCCAGGACGCCGCGCAGCGCGTCCACGGCGTAGTCGGCGGCGGCGGGGTCGCCGGGGCCGTTGGAGAAGAACACCCCGTCGGGGTTCAGCGCGAGGATGTCCTCGGCGGTGCTGCCCGCGGGCAGCACGTGCACCTCGCAGCCGCGCTCGGACATCCGGTACGGCGTCATCGACTTGATGCCGAGGTCCACGGCGGCGACGGTGTAGCGCTTCTCGCCCCGCGCCTCGACGACGTAGGGCTCGGCGGCCGAGACGTCGCGGGCGAGGTCGGCGCCCTCCATCGACGGGCTCCGCCGGACGCGCTCCACCAGCGCGTCCTCACCGGGGGCGAGGGCGTCCGGGCCGCTGAAGATCGCGGCGCGCATCGCGCCCCTGTCGCGCAGGTGCCGGGTCAGCGCGCGGGTGCCGGGGATCGCGATGCCCACGATCCCCTGGTCGCGCAGCGCCGACCCGAGCGAGCCGGTCGCGCGCCAGTTGGACGCCACCCGCGCGGGCTCGCGCACCACGTACCCGGCGACCTGGATGCGCTCGGACTCCGGGTCCTCGGTGTTGATCCCGGTGTTGCCGATGTGGGGGGACGTCATGGCGACGATCTGGCGGGCGTAGGACGGGTCGGTGAGCGTCTCCTGGTAGCCGGTCATGCCGGTGTTGAAGACCATCTCGCCGAAGGTCTCGCCCGCGGCGCCGTAGGCGGTCCCGTGGAAGACCCTGCCGTCTTCCAGTACGAGCAGAGCAGGGGTCACTGAAGCTTCCCTTCCAGGACGGTCGGCCTGCCGCGCAGGAACGTCGCGACGACCCGGCCCGGCAGCTCCAGCCCCGCGAAGGGGGTGTTGCGGCTCTTGGAGGTCATCGCCGACGGGTCCACGGCGCGGCGCGGCGACGGGTCGTACAGCGTGATGTTGGCGGGCGAACCTGCCTCCAGCGGACGACCCTGTCCGGAAAGGCGGCCGATGCGTGCGGGACGGTACGCCATCCGGTCGGCGACCCCGGCCCAGTCCAGCAGGCCGGTCTCGACCATGGCCTCCTGGACGACCGGCAGCGCCGTCTCCAGGCCGATCATGCCCATCGCGGCGACCGCCCACTCGGTCTCCTTGGCCTCGACCGGGTGGGGGGCGTGGTCGGTGGCGACGCAGTCGATGGTGCCGTCGGCGAGCGCGTGCCGCAGCGCGGTGACGTCGTCGGCGGTGCGCAGCGGCGGGTTGACCTTGAAGATCGGGTCGTAGGTGCCGGCCTTGGCGTCGTTGAGCAGCAGGTGGTGCGGGGTGACCTCGGCGGTCACCGGGCAGCCCTTGCTCTTCGCCCACCGGATGATCTCCACCGAGCCGGCGGTGGACACGTGGCAGACGTGCAGCCGCGACCCGACGTGCTGGGCGAGCAGCACGTCCCGGGCGATGATCGCCTCCTCGGCGACCGCGGGCCAGCCGCGCAGGCCGAGCGCCGCGGACATCTCGCCCTCGTTCATCTGCGCGCCCTCGGTGAGCCGGGGCTCCTGCGCGTGCTGGGCGACGACGCCGTCGAACGCCTTCACGTACTCCAGCGCCCGGCGCATGATCACCGCGTCGGACACGCAGTGCCCGTCGTCGGAGAACACCCGCACCTCGGCGGCGGAGTCGGCCATCGCGCCGAGCTCGGCGAGCTTCTCGCCGGCGATCCCGCGCGTCACCGCCCCGACGGGCTGGACGTCGCAGTACCCGGCCTCGCGGCCGAGCCGCCACACCTGCTCGACGACACCGGCGGTGTCGGCGACCGGGTCGGTGTTGGCCATCGCGTGGACGGCCGTGTAGCCGCCCATCGCCGCCGCCTTCGTGCCGGACTCGACGGTCTCGGCGTCCTCGCGCCCGGGCTCGCGCAGGTGGGTGTGCAGGTCGACCAGGCCGGGCAGCGCGACGAGGCCCGCGGCGTCGACGACCTGCGCGCCGGCCTCGTCCAAGCCGGCGCCGACCTCGGCGATGACGCCGTCGCGGACCAGGATGCCGGCGGGCTCGCCGCCGAGGATCCGGGCGCCCTTGATGACGTACGTGCTCACGGGGAGACCTCCTGGCCGATGGCGGGCTCGGAGCCTCCGAGCAGCAGGTAGAGGACCGCCATGCGGGCGCTGACGCCGTTGGCGACCTGCTCGACGATGGTGGAGCGGACCGAGTCGGCGACCTCCGCGGCGATCTCGACGCCGCGGTTCATCGGGCCGGGGTGCATGACGATCGCGTGGTCGGGCAGCGCCGCCATGCGCTCGGTGTCCAGGCCGTAGCGGCGGCTGTACTCGCGGACGGTCGGGAAGTACGCGGCGTTCATCCGCTCCTGCTGGACGCGCAGCATCATGATGACGTCGCTCTTGGGGAGCACGCCGTCCAGGTCGTAGGAGACCGAGCAGGGCCAGGTGTCGATCGCGACCGGCAGCAGCGTCGGCGGCGCGACCACGGTGACGTCGGCGCCGAGGGTGTTGAGCAGCAGCACGTTGGATCGTGCCACCCGGCTGTGCAGGACGTCGCCGACGATCGTGACGCGGCGGCCCTCCAGGTCGCCGAGGCGCTTGCGCATCGTGAACGCGTCCAGCAGCGCCTGCGTGGGGTGCTCGTGCGTGCCGTCGCCGGCGTTGACGACGCTGCCCTGCACCCAGCCGGCCAGCCGGTGCGGCGCGCCGGACGCGCTGTGCCGGATGACGACGCCGTCGGCGCCCATCGCCTCCAGGGTGAGCGCGGTGTCCTTCAGGCTCTCGCCCTTGGACACGCTCGACCCCTTCGCGGAGAAGTTGATCACGTCGGCGGACAGCCGCTTGGCGGCCGCCTCGAACGAGATCCGGGTGCGGGTGGAGTCCTCGAAGAACAGGTTGACGACCGTCCGGCCGCGCAGCGTCGGCAGCTTCTTCACGGCGCGGCTCGCGATCTGGGCGAGCTCCTCGGCCGTGTCCAGCACCAGCAGCGCGTCGTCGCGGGTCAGGTCGGCCGCCGAGATCAGATGGCGTTTCACTTGGCTCCCTCCGCGGGTACGGGCGCCCCTGCGGCGGGGCCGAGCAGCACCGCGTCGCGGCCGTCGTTCTCGGCCAGCAGGACCTTCACGTTCTCGCGCATCGAGGTGGGCAGGTTCTTGCCCACGTAGTCCGCGCGGATGGGCAGCTCGCGGTGCCCGCGGTCCACCAGGACGGCGAGCTGGACGGCGCGCGGCCGCCCGAGGTCGTTGAGCGCGTCGAGCGCGGCGCGGACCGTCCGGCCGGAGAACAGCACGTCGTCGACCAGCACGACGACGCGGTCGTCGATCCCGTCGGACGGCAGCTCGGTGCGGCCGAGCGCGCGGGCGGGGCGCATGCGCAGGTCGTCCCGGTACATGGTGACGTCGAGGGATCCCCACGGCACCGGCCGGCCCTCGACGTCGTGCAGCAGCCCGGCGAGCCGCTCGGCGAGGGTCACGCCGCGCGTCTGGATGCCGAGGAGCAGGACGTCGTGCCCGCCCTTGGTGCGTTCGAGGATCTCGTGCGCGATCCGGGTCAGCGCGCGCCTGATGTCGGGACCCTCGAGAACGGCCTTGGGCCGGGGATCTCCGTCCGCGCGCGCCTCCGCAGGCCGAACCGGCCTGGAGGCAGCATTCACCGCCGAAACCTCCTTTCCCGCCTCACGGGACGGGTCTTAAAGGACGCCTTGTCCCGAACACGGTAGCAGCCGGGCGCGACCGCCCCGCACCCGGGCCGTCGGCGTCCTGCCTGGTGAGACGGGGTGAGAGGGGTCACATTCGGGACGCCCGCGGGGCTGCTTCCGGGCCCGCGCGACCGCCCGGAGCCCGTCCTGCAGGGCCTTCCGGAGGCCGGGAGTGCCCGGATCGAGACCTGCGGATTCGACCGCTTTTTTCCAATCAGCTTGACCTAGGGCCTTCCCCGTTTTACCGTCACTGTCCGTAACCATCCCTGGAGACAGGGTCTTGAGGCCCAATGGCGTCGGGAATCTGTCTCCCCCCGGCATCCCGCCGGGGTCCAACGACGACGAAAGTGAGCCTGGGGGGCCGCAGAATGCCGTCTGAATACGCAAAGGCTCTCGGCGCGCGCCTGCGCGCCATCCGCACCCAGCAGGGGCTGTCGCTGCACGGTGTGGAGGAGAAGTCCCGCGGCCGCTGGAAGGCCGTCGTCGTGGGTTCGTACGAGCGGGGCGACCGCGCCGTCACCGTTCAGAAGCTGGCCGAGCTCGCCGATTTCTACGGCGTGCCGGTTTCCGAGTTGCTGCCCGGCGGAGCCGCGCCGAGCCCGCTCGGGCCTACGCCCAAGCTCGTCATCGACCTTGAGCGGCTGCAGCAGCTTCCGAAGGACAAGGCCGGTCCTCTCGCCCGTTACGCCGCGACGATCCAGAGCCAGCGGGGCGACTACAACGGAAAGGTCCTGTCCATCCGCCAGGAAGACCTGCGTTCCCTGGCGGTCATCTATGACAAGTCCCCGACCGAGCTGACCGAGGAGCTCATCACCTGGGGCGTGCTCGACCCGGAGGCGCGCCGCGCCGTCGAGTCGTTCTGACCCGGCGAGACCGCCGGGGGGCGGGAGGGGACGTCCCCTCGAAGCGCACCGCCCCCGCCGCATGACCGAGACGGGGCCCGGCCACCCACCGGGCCCCGTTCCGTGCGCGCCCGCAGTTCCCCGTGCCCGACGGCCCTTCCGCATCGGGCCGCCGGCGGCGAACTCGATAGCGATTCCTCCCGCAATCCGCCGGCGGCACGGAATTTCCGGGAAAAGCCCGGCCGCCTCTCCCGCACTCGCCGGTTCCCGCGGCCCACGCGCCGCACCGATCACTCTGCGTCCAACCTCCCGTATCACGCCACGGGAGCGGTGCGGCGCTCCTCGCCCGCGATGGACGCGCTCCCACACGCGCGGCCCCGCCGGGGGACGAGCAGGGCCAGCGGAAGGACGGCGGCCATGACGGCGGAGCTGACCGCGAACCCGGTGGTGAAGCCGCGCTCACCGGGCAGGCCGGCCACGATCACGGCGCTCACCTGGGTGCCGAGGGACGCCCCGACCGTGCGGAGGAGCGTGTTGATGCCCGTGGCGACGCCCGTCTCCCCCGCCGGGACCGCCGCGACGACGAGGTTCGCGACGGCGGCGTAGGCGAAGCCGAGCCCGATGCCGCGGCCGAGACCGCCGACGTAGAGCTGCCACATGGCCGCGTGCTGGACGGTCACGAAGCCGTAGCCGGCGGCGGTCAGCACGGCGCCGCCGAGCAGCACCATCCGGGAGCCGATGCGGCGGTCGAGGAGCCCGGCGGCCAGTCCCGCCGCCGTCATCCCGATGCTGGCGGGCAACTGGAGCAGGGCCGCCTGCGTGGCCGTCCCGCCGAAGCCGTAGCCGGTGCCCGCCGGCAGCTGGACGAGGAGCGGGAACAGCAGCCCGCCCGCCATCAGGGCGTACCCGGACAGCAGCGACGCGGCGTTCGCCGTCCACACCCCGCGCACCCGCATCAGCCGCAGGTCGACCAGCGGCTCGGCGACGCGGGCCTCGACCCGCAGCCACGCCGCGGCCAGCGCCGCCGAGAGGGCGAGCAGGCCGAGCACGCCCGGGGACGCCCAGCCCCAGTCCATCCCCTCGGTGAGCGCGGTCAGCGCGGCCACCAGCCAGCCGGCGAACAGCGCGGCGCCCCACCAGTCGACCCGGGCCGCGTCGCGCGGCGGGGACGCGGGAACGATCCACCAGGCGAGCAGGAGGCCCGGCAGGAGCCCGGCCACCGGCACCCACAGCAGCCAGCGCCAGCCCAGCAGGTCGATGACCGGCCCGGCGATGCACCACGAGATCGCGCCGCCGAGGCCCAGCATGGACGACATCAGGCCGACCGCCGACGCCGTCCGGGCGGGCGGGAAGACGTCCCGGATGATCGTGTAGGCGAGCGGGAAGACGCCGCCGCCGATCCCGCCGAGCATCCGCCCGGCCAGCATCAGCGGCAGCGACCCGGCCGCCGCCGCGACGACCATGCCGATGGTGGCGATCACCAGCACGGCCAGCAGCACGCGGCGCGGCCCGTACAGGTCGCCGAGGCGGCCGATCACCGGGGTCGACACGGCCGCCGACAGCGTCATCGCGGTGATCGCCCAGGCGGCGCCGGCCGCCGAGGTGTGCAGGCCCTGCTGGATCAGCGCGAGCGCGGGCGTCACGACGGCCATGGACAGCGAGTACGCCATCATGCCCAGGAACGCCAGCAGCGGCACCAGCCCCCGTCCGCCCCGCGCCGTCACCGCGCCCTCCCTTACTTCGCCGCCCTAACGATCTCATGGACGGACGAAGCAGGGACAAAGCGGGTCATTTCACAATCGCGAGGAGCCGTCAGCCGGGCTCGCCGACGACGCGGCGGGCGCGCAGGGACCTCGCCTCCTCGTCCGGGACGCCCAGGACGTCGCGCAGGATCTCGTCGGTGTGCGCACCGAGGACCGGCGCGGGCGCCGGGGCCGGCACCTCCTCGCCCAGCCGCAGCGGGGACGCGGGGGCGAGATGGCGGCCGATGCCCGGCTCGTCCAGTTCGCCCATGAGCGGCTCGTCGTGCAGGCCCGCCGCGACCTCCGCGAAGCCGCGGTACCGAGAGCACAGCACCGAGGTGCCCTTCAGCCCGTCCTCGACCTCCGCGCAGGTGCGGGAGGCGAACCAGGGGGCGAGGACGCCGCCGAGCGCGTCCCGGTAGGCGTACCGGTCACCGGCGGTGCGGAAGTCGGCGCCGAGGGCCCGCTGCAGCGCCTCGGCGACCTCGGTGAGCCCGGTGGCGGCGAGCAGGTCGCGCCAGTGCCGCGCGGACAGGACCGCGACCATGACCCGCCCGTCCCCGGTGACGAAGTCGCGCCCGAAGTCACCGAACAGCTGGTTCCCGAGGCGCGGCCGCACCTGCCCGAGCTGCGCCTCGGCGAGCATCCCGAGGTTGCCGGCCGTGGCGAGCGCGACGTCGGACAGCGCGACCCGCAACCGGGTCCCCTCGCCGGTGCGCAGCCGGTGCCGCTCGGCGGCCAGCAGCCCGACGGTGAGGTAGAGACCGCACGCCACGTCCCAGGCCGGCATGACGTGGTTGGACGGCTCCGCGCTCCCGGACGGCCCGGTGATCGACGGGAAGCCGACCTCGGCGTTGACCGTGTAGTCCACGGCGTTGCCGCCGTCCCGCGTACCGAGCAGCTGCACGTGGATCAGATCGGGCCGCACCTCCCGCAGCGCCTCGTACGTGAGCCCGTCGCGCGGCGGCGCGTTCGTCAGCACCACACCGGCCTCCGCCGCCAGCCGCGCGACGAGCGCGCGCCCCTCGGCCGACCGCAGGTCGGCGGTCAGCGACCGCTTGCCCTTATTCAGCCCGGCCCAGTACAGGCTGCGTCCGGACGGGGCGAGCGGCCACCGGTCGATGTCCGGGCCGCCGCCGATCTGGTCGACCCGGATCACGTCCGCGCCGAGTTGGGCGAGGGTCATCCCGCCGAGCGGCGAGGCGACGAAGCTGGACAGCTCGACAACCCGCAGCCCCGCCAGCGGTGGCGTAGCGTCATTCTGCATTCCACCGAGTATGCGGGTCCCCGTCCCGCCCCCACGGGCCGCCCGCCTCCCCCAGCCCCGAGCGCAGCAAGGACCGCGCCGGCGCCGGTCGGCTCGGGGGGTTGCGACCAGCACCGGCGCGGCCGTCTCGGAGTGTCTTCAGCCCCTTCCCCGACCACGTGGCGACCTGGACCGTCGCGATCGCGAGCGAAGCCGGATTCGAGCTTGCGAGAATCCGATCGCGCAGCGAGCCCCCAGGGCGAGCCGAAGCGATGCAGCGATCGCACGCAGGTGCCCGTTGAAGGGGCCCAGAGGCCGACTCCCAAGGGCAACGCCAAGGAACGCTTCGCCGGGGCCGGGCGCCGCCACGGTGAGGACGGTGGCGGCGGCCCGGCCTCCGGCAGGACCGGGCCCTGGGGAGGGTTGGACCGGCCCTTCGAGGGGGTCCGGGTTACGAGGTCGGCAGGGTTGGTTGGCTGGTCACGCCGAGGGTGTCCTCGACGAGGGTGACGAAGACCTCGGCGTCGTGGAGGAGTTCCTCCGCTTCGCGCGGGGTGACGGCGCGTGGGAGGCCGGCCTCGGCGGCGGCGCGCTTGTCGGCGCCGGCGGCGAAGAACGCGGCCCACTCGCGCAGTGCGGGCTCGGCTTCGGGCAGCAGTACCCAGACGCTGCGCGGGCGTCCGCGCCGGTGGGTCTCCAGGGGTTCCTTGGACGCCAGCACCGCGGCGGCGGCGCGCAGCGCGGCCAGGTGGGCGCAGACGTAGCGGACGGCCGGCGAGGTCGCCTCGGCGGCCTCGGCGAGGCCCATGCGGGCGGCGTGCAGCTGGCCGACCGCCGTGTGGACCGGACGCGGCGCCGGGAGCGCCCGGTGGCGCGGGGCCGGTGCGGGCTGGGCGGCGGAGTGGACTCCGCGCGCCGCCGTCGTTGCGGACATGACTGCCTCCTTCCGGGGCTCGGGCCGGCCGGGCGGAGAGCTTCCCCTCACTCCGCCCGGCCGTCCGTCCCGCCGGCCACCGCTGCACCGGTCGGGGACGTCGCCCTGGCGCGGGCCGCGAGTCCCGCGCCACATCGAACATAAGTTCGACGCACTCACAGTAAAGCGCCCTGCCGCCGATTCGTCAACGTGTTCGAACGGGTGTCCCTGACCTGCGTTCCGGGGCATACGCGCAGGAAAACGGCGGGTCGCGAGGGCCCGCCGCACCATAGGGTGCTGGCATGCATCCGAATGTCGAACGGGTCGCCGCGGCGCTGCGCGGGCACGGCGCCACGGGAGAGATCGTCGAGCTGCCGGACTCGGCCCGCACCGCCCAGGCGGCGGCGGACCAGCTCGGCTGCGAGGTCGGCGCGATCGCCAACAGCCTGGTCTTCGACGCCGACGGCACGCCCCTGCTGGTGATGACGAGCGGCGCGCACCGCGTGGACACCGGCAAGGTCGCGCTGCTGGTGGGCGCGGAGAAGGTGCGGCGGGCGACGCCCGAGTTCGTCCGGGAGGCGACCGGGCAGACGATCGGGGGCGTCGCCCCGGTCGGGCACCCGGCGCCGATCCGCACGCTCGTGGACGTCTGGCTGGACAAGTACGACGAGGTGTGGGCCGCCGGCGGGCTCGCGCACACCGTCTTCCCGACCAGCTACGACGAACTGTTGAAGATCACCGGGGGTACCCCGGCCGAAGTGAGCTGAAAGGGCCCACATGGAGATCTGGCACAACCCGCGCTGCTCGAAGAGCCGCGCGGCCAAGGCCGCGCTGGACGAGGCGGGCGTGGAGTACACCGAGCGCCGCTACCTGGACGAGCCGCCCACGGCGGACGAGCTCGACGCGGTGCTCAAGCGGATCGGCGCGGAGCCGTGGGACGTGGCGCGGCTGAACGAGCCGGTCGCCAAGGAACTGGGGCTGAAGGACCTCGAACACGACCGCGCCCGGTGGATCGAGGTCATGGTGGCGAACCCGGTGCTGATCCAGCGGCCGATCGTGCTGACCGGTGACGAGGCCGTGGTCGCGCGGGACCCCGAATCGGTGCTCCGCTTTCTCCCGACCAACCAACCCCGACCGACCTCCTCGTAGGCTCTCGACAGCCGCTGATGCCGGTGTGATTCTGGGGATCGGAACGCTGCGGCGTTCCACGCCGACGATGGGTGACGTCCGGGAGGGGCGATGACCGCGCAGATGCGCACCGGCCCGGCCGCGCGCGACCCGGAGTTCCGGGGCATCGACCCGCCCGCGCTCGACCAGGTGATCCGGCAGCTGCGGGACGCGCAGGCGGCGATCTCGGGCTGGCTGAACGGGCACCGCCCGCCGGCCGGGGTGTCGCAGGCCGGGTACCGGCAGGCCGACCAGGTGGCGCACTGGGCCTCCGGGCAGCTCGGGATGCTGACGCGGCGCTACAACTTCGCGGTCACCCATCCCGACCCGGGCGGCGGGGTCGACGCGCCTCCCGCGCCGAAGCCCGTGCCGGCGCCGCCCCGGACGGGGAGCCCGGCCCCGGGCGGGACGCCGCATCCGGTGCGCCCGCCCCGCCGGACGCCCCCGGTGCGCAAGGTCGCGCCGACTCCGCGGGGCGCGGGCGACCTCGGCGGCTACCCGGACCGTCCGGCCGCGCAGAAGGCGGCCCGGGCGGACGCGCTGGCCGTCGCCGCCGCCGTGCAGGACGGCAAGGCCGTCCCGGACGCGGTGTGGAAGCGGCTGAAGGCCGACGCCGGCGACCCCGACTACACCGAGGCGCTGTACGGGCGGCTCGGCCCCGCGGGCGCCGCGGACCTGGTCAGGGCGGCGCACGGCGACGAGGCGCGGCTGAAGGTGATCGAGGAGTCGCTCGGCACCTCCAGCCACCACCTGGCGATGGACGTGACGTGGCTGCGCGCCTTCCTCGCCGAGGCCGACCGCGCCGGGGTGCGTCCGGCGGCCGTCCAGGTGGTCACCGAGGCCGCGATGAGCGGCAGGACCCGCGAGGCCATCGCGAAACTTCACCGAGACGCCGTACTACGAATAAGGAACACAGCGCAACACCAGCAGAGCACATCGAGCGATACCGCGCCAGCCGACCGGGTCGAATATCGGCCTGATGTGAGGTCGCCGTGACTCCTCCGCTCCGAAAGGTGAGCGGCTTCTCGCTAAGCTGCGTCCACAGCATCGCGAAGGGCAAGCCCTGCCCTGAGAATGTTGATCGCCGCGTTGATGTCGGCATGAGCGGCGTGCCCGCATGCCATGCATTGGAACACGGCCTGGCTCACGCGGTTCCCGGCTGCGCAGTACCCGCAGGCACTGCAAGTGCGGGAGGTGTTGCGGGGATTGACTGCGATCAGCTCACGACCGGCACTTTCAGCCTTGTACGCGAGAACCGTCAGCAACACCCCCCAACCCGCGTCCAAGATCGAACGGTTCAATCCTGTCTTCTGCGCGACGTTGCGGCCAGGGTCCTCCCTCGATCCGGAGGCCGACCGTGTCATCTCCGCGATCCGCAGGCGCTCGTGCACGATCACGTCATGCGCACGGACGAGACCCAAGGCCGTCTTGTGCGCCGTGTCCAAGCGCTGTCGGCGGATCTTGGCCTTCCATTCGGCGACGCGCCGGACGGCCTTGCGGCGCCGGTTCGACCCGCGCGTGCAGCGTGCCAGGTCGCGTTGCGCAACGGCCAGCCGGTCGGCCGACGAGCGCAGGTGACGCGGATTGGCCACGTGTTCACCGTCACTGGTTGTGACCAGCGACGCCACTCCCACATCGACACCAACGATTGCGCCGGTCGCGGGGAGCGGCTCGGCAGGCACTTCGTCACAGGCCAAGATCGCGAACCACCGAGGACCTTCGCGCTTGACGCTGATCGTCTTCACCACGCCCCGCACCGGACGATGCTGGTGGACGCGGACATGGCCGATACCCAGCAGATAGAGGCGGGTGGTCCGCTCATGGGGCTGGGAATCCCAGCACGCGCCGTTCTTCCGAGCGGGCCATTCCACGTTGTCGAATCGCCCCTTCCCCTTGAATCTGGGGTAGCCAGGGCGCCCGCCGGCCTTGACCCGACGGAAGAACGCGGTGAACGCCTTGTCCAGACGCCGCAGTGTCTGTTGTTGGGACCCGGCAGACCAGCGACCTTGCCCTTCCTGGTCCGCTTTGCGGATCTCCTTCAGCTCAGCAGACTGGTCGCTGTACCGGACCGTTGCCCCGGCCTGTCGATATGCCGTCCGGCGATGCTCCAAGGCCGCGTTATAGAGTTGCCGATGATCCTCCAGGCACGCGGCCAACGCCCCAGCCTGTCGGGCGGTCGGCCGCAGCAGGAACTTCATCGACCGTCTCACCGTTCGCGCCGCCGTTCCTCGCTGCGCAAACCTTCGTCCAGCAGCATGCATGCCGCAGCGTTGATCGAGATACCCGACTGCTCGGCGTACTGCTCAATCCGCCGTTTCAGCGCGGGGGGAACCCGAAGGTTCAGCGACTCCCGCGCCACGCCCCTGATCACAACCAAAATGCTACCACTTTGGGAGAGGAGGGAGCGCGGATTCGACTCCGGCCCAAGCGCCGGAGCCTCCCTCGCGCACTTCTGATGGCCGCTCCGCCGCCTCCGGGGAGCCTGCCCCCGCCGTACACGGCCGCCGGGGCCGCCGAGCTGTCGCCGACGGAGCAGCCGAATCCCGAGTACGAGCGGCTGTACCACGCCTATGCCGACGCCTACGGCAGCATCGATCAGGTCAGGCGGGCCCTGGACGCGCCGGCGCGGACGCTCGGCTCGACCGACGCGTGGCTGGGCCCGGAGGCGCGCGAGTGGGGCGCGCAGCTCGATTCCCAGCGCGGGACGCTGAAGAAGGCGGCCGACCGGATCCTGTGGGACATCTACGACCGGCTGTCGTCCACGCAGCGCACCACCCCGCGGGTCTAGTCTCTTCCGGGTGAGGGACCCGAAGCTGCGCGAGATCGACGAACGCGCCTTCCTACGCCGGCTCAGCCCCATGCTCGACGTGTACAGGGCCGCCATGGAGCCGCCGGAGGAGCAGTTGCCGGGCCGGCACACGATCATGGAGCGGCACGCGGCCTACCCGTCGTTCCGCGCGTTCGTCGTGGAGCGGCGCGGCGCGCTGCCCGGCCTGCCCGGACCGGTCCACGGGTTCGCCTACGGGTTCAGCGGGGCGCGCGGGCAGTGGTGGCACGACGTGGTGTACCAGGCGCTCATCGACGTCGGCGGCGACGCGCACGCCGAGTCGTGGATGGACGACTCGTTCGAGGTGGCGGAGCTGCACGTGCACCCTCAGGCGCAGGGCCGGGGCCTCGGCCGGGCGCTGCTGACCGCGCTGTGCGAGGGCAGGCCGGAGCGGACGGTCGTGCTGTCGACGCTGGACCGCCGGCCCGAGACCCCGGCCCGCCACCTGTACCGCTCGGTCGGCATGGTCGATCTGCTGACCGACTTCGAGTTCCCCGGCGGCGGCCCCCGCTACGCGGTCATGGGCGGGACGCTGCCCCTGGCGCCGTACCCGCCGGACTCCAGCAGCCCGTAGACCTCGCGCGTCGCGGTCGACTGGTTGAAGGTGATGAAGTGGACGCCGGGCGCGCCCTGCTCGAGCAGGTCGCGGGACAGGTCGGCGGCGTGCTCGATGCCGAGCCGCCGCACCGCGTCCGGGTCGTCGGCCACGGCGTCGAAGCGGGCCCTGACCTCGGGCGGGAACGGCGCGCCCGACAGCTGCTCGGAGCGCTCGATGGTGCTGTACTTGGTGACCGGCATGATGCCGGGGATGATCGGCGTCTCGCAGCCGGCGGCGGCGACCCGGTCGCGCAGCCGGAAGTAGTCGTCCGCGCGGAAGAACATCTGGGTGATCGCGTAGTCGGCGCCGGCGCGGCACTTGGCCACGAAGTGGCGGGTGTCGCTCTCGATGTCGGGCGAGCGCGGGTGCTTGTAGGGGAACGCGGCGACGCCGACGCAGAAGTCGCCATAGGAGCGGATCATGTGGACGAGCTCGGCGGCGTACTCGACGCCCTCGGGGTGCTTGGCCCACTCCCCCATCGGGTCGCCGGGCGGGTCGCCGCGCAGTGCGAGCACGTTGCGGACGTCGGCGGCGGCGAACCGGCCGATCAGGTTGCGCAGCTCGGCCTGGGAGTGGTTCACGGCGGTGAAGTGCGCGACGGGGGTGAGGGTGGTGTCGGTGGCGATCCGCTCGACGATGTCGACGGTCTTGTCGCGGGTGCCGCCGCCCGCCCCGTAGGTGACCGACACGAACGTCGGGTGCAGGGGCTCCAGCTCGCGGATCGTACGCCACAGGGTCCGCGCGCCCTTGTCGGACTTGGGCGGCATGAACTCGAAGGAGAAGGAGCGCTCGCCCGAGGCGAGCAGCTCTCGGACGGTGGGAGGCCGGACGGGACGTACGGGTCGCATCCCCCAAGCCTACAGGCGGGCTCCTCCGGGGTCCCGCGGACGGCCCGGCCTCGGGCGACGCCTCCGTTACGGGTGATCCTGCACACGTCCACACCAACGTAATGCCTCTATTTCCTGTGATCGACTGACATATCCCCTAATAGCTGGCGGGTGGATTCCGTCCGGCTGGATACGATCGCGGGCATGTCGAGGCTGCCTGCGGGAGGACGACCCCCCGCGCCCCCCGGATCGCTCCGCTCGTCCTGGAGCCGCATCCGCAAGGAGGTCGACGAGGCGCTGCTGGCCTTCGTCGACCGCCAGCGCCCCGGCCTGCTGGCCATCAGCGACGACCTCGGGCCGCTGCTGTCGGCCCTGGACGCGCTGCTCGCGGGCGGCAAGCGGCTGCGCCCGGCGTTCTGCTACTGGGGCTGGCGCGCGGCGGACGGCGGCACCGACGACCCGGCGATCGTGCACGCGGCGGCGTCCCTGGAGCTGCTGCAGGCGAGCGCGCTGATCCACGACGACGTGATGGACTCCAGCGACACCCGGCGCGGGCAGCCGTCGGTGCACCGCCGGTTCGAGGCGCTGCACCACGCGCAGGGCTGGCCGGGCGCCGCCGTGCCGTTCGGCGCGGGCACCGCGATCCTGCTCGGCGACCTGTGCCTGGCCTGGTCGAGCGAGATGTTCGAGACCTGCGGGCTGGACGAGGAGCGGCGCCGCCGCGGCCGGGCCGTCTACGACCTGATGCGCACCGAGGTCATGTGCGGCCAGTACCTCGACATGCTGGAGGGCACCCGCGGCGGGGCGACGGCGGAGACGGCGCTGCGCGTGGTGGAGTTCAAGAGCGCCAAGTACACGATCGAGCGGCCGCTGCACCTCGGCGCCGCGCTGGCCGGCGCCGACCCGCGGGTCACCGCCGCGCTCACCGGCTACGGCCTGCCGCTCGGCATCGCGTTCCAGCTGCGCGACGACGTGCTGGGCGTGTTCGGCGATCCCGCGGAGACCGGCAAGCCGGCCGGCGACGACCTGCGCGAGGGCAAGCGGACCGTGCTGGTCGCGCTCACGCTGGAACGCGCCACCGCGGCGCAGGCGGCCGCGCTGGAGCGCCGGCTCGGCGACCCGGAGCTGGACCTTCCCGGCGTGGACGAGGCGCGCGCGATCATCGAGGAGACCGGCGGCCTGGCGGCCTGCGAGGCGATGATCGACGGCTACCTGGACGAGGTCGGCCGCGCGCTGGCCGGCGCGCCGGTCGCCGAGGAGGCCCGCGACGCGCTCGCCGAGCTCGCGATCGCCGCCACGGCCCGCCGCACCTGACCCGTCCCGCCCGCGATCGCGCCCATGATCGGGGGACGTCCGGGGCCGTATTGGCATGTGATCCAAAAGTAACGATCCGGCCAAGTGAGGCCGCGGGGGTAGCACCGTTCCACCATTTGGTGGCAGAAATGTCGCCATGTGCGCAGACATCCCCGGGAACCGCGTGCCGCGCATCGCTCCGCTGCCCGAGGCGGAGTGGGACGACACGCTGAAGGCCGCGACCGCGTCGATCGGTCCGCTGAACGTCCTCACCACGCTCGGCCGCCACCCGAAGCTGTTCGGGAGCTGGATCCGCCTCGGGACGGCGCTGCTGATGAAGGGCCTGCTGAGCGACCGCGACCGGGAGCTGGCCATCATGCGCACGGCGTACCTGCGGGACTGCGCGTACGAGTGGGGGCACCACCGCCGGCTCGCGCTCGCCGCGGGCCTCAGCGAGGCCGAGGTCGCGGCGCTCCGGCTGCCGCTCGACGACCACGGCTGGGCCGACGACGACCTGATGGTGCTGACGGCGGCGGACGAGTTGAACGAGCGCAGCACCCTCACCGGCGCGACCTGGACGGCGCTGTCGGCCCGGTTCGGGGAGCAGGAGCTGATCGAGCTGGTGATGCTCATCGGGCACTACCACATGGTCGCCTTCGCGCTGAACGCCCTTCGCGTCCAGGACGAGGAGGAGCACTGATGCGGCCCTTCGCAGAACGGCCGAGCACGCGGACGGGGACGCGGACGGGCACGCGAACGGGCACGCGGACGGGCACGCGGACGGGCACGCGAACGGGCACGCGAACGGGCACGCGGACGGGCACGCGAACGGGCACGCGAACGGGCCGATGGACGGGCAGGTGGACGCCGGCCGCGGGGGCGCTGGCGTCCGTGCTCGCGCTCGCCGCGCCCGTCTCCACCGCGTTACCGGCGCAGGCGGCGCCGACCAGGTGCGGCGACCCGGCCCAGCGCCCGTGGTGCGACGCGTCGCTCACCGCCGACCGGCGGACGGCGCTGCTGATGGCGAAGATGACCGACGACGAGAAGATCGCGATGCTCGCGTCGGACGACCCGCTCGGCGGCCCGCTCGGCGGCTTCATCGACACCGCGCACGCCGACACCAACAGCGGCATCCCGCGGCTCGGCATCCCGCCCGTCTACATGGCCGACGGCCCGGCGGGCGTCCGGCAGGGCAAGGCGACGCGGCTGCCCGCGCCGATCTCGCTGGCCGCCGGCTTCGACCCGGAGGCGGCGCGGCTGTACGGCGGGACGGTCGCGTGGGAGGCCAGGCACCGCGGCAACGACCTGATCTTCGGGCCGACCGTGGACGTGCTGCGGGTGCCGCGCAACGGCCGCTCTTTCGAGGGCTTCGGCGAGGACCCGTACCTGTCGTCCGGCCTCGGGGCGGCCTGGATCCGCGGCGCGCAGGCGCAGGGCGTCATGGCGTCGGTCAAGCACATGGCCGTCTACAGCCAGGAGACCGACCGGCTGTCGCTGGACATGAAGGTGGACCCGCGCACGCTGCGGGAGGTCTACCTGCCGCCGTTCGAGGCGGCGGTGAAGCAGGGCGGCGCGGCCACCGTGATGTGCGGGTTCGGCAAGCTGAACGGGCGCTGGGCCTGCCAGGACGACGGCGCCCTCAACAAGGTCCTGCGGTCGGAGTGGGGCTTCAAGGGGTTCGTGCCGTCCGACCACACCGCCGTGCAGGACACCGCGGCCGGCGCCAACGGCGGCGTCGACATGGAACTGCCGATCGGCATGCACTACAACGCGTTCATGCTCAAGCAGGCGGTCGCGCAGAAGACGGTGACGCAGGCGACGATCGACGGGCACGTCCGCAACGTCCTGCGGACGATGTTCGCGTTCGGGGTGTTCGACCGGCCCGCCTACCCCAACGACCTCGGGACGATCGACCGGACCGCGAGCGAGACCGCCGCGCGGAAGATCGCGGAGAGCGGCATCACGCTGCTGCGCAACGCCGGCGGGATCCTGCCCCTGAAGTCGCCGTCGTCCATCGCGCTGGTCGGACGGGCCGCGCGGGAGAGCCAGAGCGGATCGGGCTCGGCGAACGTCGTCCCGTTCAGCGCCGTCAGCGCGCAGGACGGCATCGCCCGCCGCGCGGGCTCCGGAACGAAGATCACCTACACCGACGGCGGGAACGCCGGTGCCGCCGCCGACGCCGCCCGCAAGGCCGACGTCGCGATCGTGTTCGCCACCGACAGCGAGGGCGAGTTCTTCGACCGGTCCTGCCTGACGCTCCAGTGCGGCGACCCGCTGCGCGGCGACCAGGACGCGCTGATCAGCACCGTCGCCAAGGCCAACCCCAACACGATCGTCGTGCTGGAGACCGGCGGCCCGGTGCTGACGCCGTGGCGCAACCAGGTGAAGGGCATCGTGGAGGCCTGGTATCCCGGCCAGGAGGGCGGGAACGCGCTGGCCCGCGTCCTGTACGGGGACGTCGACCCGGGCGGCCGGCTGCCCGTCACCTTCCCGGCCGCGGAGAACGACGCGCCTACGGCCGCGAACCCGTCCCAGTTCCCCGGCGTGAACAAGACCGTCACGTTCTCCGAGGGCGTCATGGTCGGCTACCGGCACTACGACGCCAAGGGGACCACGCCGGCGTTCCCGTTCGGGCACGGCCTGTCCTACACCGCGTTCCGCTACGGCGGGCTCACCGCCTCGTCCACGTCGGTGCAGGTCACGGTGACCAACACCGGCCAGCGGGCGGGGACGGCCGTCCCGCAGCTCTACCTCGGGCTGCCCTCGCCCGGCGTCGACGTGCCGCAGCCGGCCCGGCAACTGAAGGGCTACGCCAAGGTCGCCCTGGCGCCCGGCCAGAGCAAGCGCGTGACGTTCCCGCTGACCTCGCGGTCGCTGGCGTACTGGAACGAGGGCGCGAAGGCGTGGAAGGTCGCCGCCGGCTGCTACAGGGTCATGGTCGGCGGCTCCGAGCGCGACATCACGCAAACGGGGACCTTCGGGACGTGTCCCGCCAAGTAAAGATCGGGGTTCCGCTGTCCCGATCCGCGGTCACGCGGTAGAAATGAGGAATTCTTCGTCCGTCCCCGCCGAGTCGGAGTCCCCCCTTGCCGCACGACACCTCCCCCGGGAGGACGACCCCCCGCAGCGCCCGTCCCGCGCCGCGGCACGGCCGGGGCCGGCGGCACGAGCGGCCGCTGCGCCCCGGCGACCCGCGCAGCGTCGGCGGCTACCGGCTGCTCGGCCGGCTCGGCGAGGGCGGCCAGGGCGTGGTCTACCTCGGCCGGGACGGCGACGGCGAGCCGGTCACGGTCAAGGTGCTGCGCGGCGGTCTGGACGCCGGTGAGCGGGCGCGGAGCCGCTTCGTCAAGGAGGCGGAGGCGGCGCGCAAGGTCGCCGGGCGGCACACCGCGCGGGTCCTGGACGCCGACGTCACCGGCGACCGCCCCTACATCGTCAGCGAGTTCGTCGAGGGCCCGACGCTGCAGCGGGTCGTGGACGAGGAGGGGCCGCTGCCGGCGCCGCGGCTGCGCAAGACGGCGCTGCGCACCGCCGGGGCGCTCGCCGCGATCCACCGCGCGGGCATCGTGCACCGCGACTTCAAGCCCGCCAACGTGGTGCTCGGCCCGGACGGCGCGAAGGTGATCGACTTCGGCATCGCCCGCGCCGCCGACGCGCTCACCCGCACCGAGCCGCTCACCACGAGCCCGGTCGGCACGCCCGGCTACATGGCGCCCGAGCAGATCGAGGACGAGCCGGTCGGGCCGCCCGCCGACGTGTTCGCCTGGGGCGCCGCGATGGTGTTCGCCGCGACCGGCCGGCCGCCGTTCGGCACCGGGCCCGGCGCGGCGGTGATGCGGCGGGTGACCTCCCGGCCGCCCGACCTCGGCGACATGGACGGGCCGCTGCGCGACCTGGCCGCCCGCTGCCTGGACAAGAACCCGGCGGCCCGGCCCACCGCGCCGCAGCTCGTCCGCGCGCTGCGCGAGGGGCAGGGCCCGGCGCCGCGGCCGCGGCCGACCCGCATCCCGCGCTACCGGTGGCGGATGATGCTGGCGCTCGGCGCGGTGATCATCGCCGGGTTCGTGCTGGGCGTGCTGTTCTAGCGGCGGGCGGCCCGTCCTTGCGGCGGGCTGCCTGTTCTTGCGGCGGGGCTGCGGCGCTCACCAGTGCGGCGGGCGCTCTTCCAGCAGCCGGTCGTCGTCATCGCCGCCGCCGCGCCACTCGCCCCAGCCGGTGTCGGTGTCGTCGGAGGTCTGGTCCGGCAGGATCTCCAGGTCGTCGCCCAGGTCGACCGGCCGGTCGTCGTCGGGTCCCACGGTCATGATCCCCATTGTCGGTCATCGGGCGCACTGCCCGCACCGTGATCCCCGGTCGCCGCCCGCCGGCCCTGATCAGACTGCCCGCCGGCCCTGGTCAGGCGGCCAGGCGGCGGGCGAACCCGGCGGCGTCGGCGAGCGAGTCGCCGGCCTCGGTGATCGCCCGGACCACCACGACCCGCTCGGCGCCCGCGTCCAGCACCTCGCCGAGGTTGGCGAGGTCGATGCCGCCGATCGCGAACCAGGGGCGGGGCTGGCGCTGCGCCGCCACGTACTCCAGCAGCTTCGGGCCGGGCGCGGGGCGCCCCGGCTTGGTCGGCGTGGGCCACACCGGGCCCGTGCAGAAGTAGTCCACGCCCGGCTCGGCGGACGCCGCGGACGCCTGCTCGTCGGAGTGCGTGGACCGGCCGATCAGCACGTCCCCGCCGACGATCTCGCGGGCGGCCGGCACCGGCAGGTCGTCCTGCCCGAGGTGCAGCACGTCGGCGCCGACCGCGCGGGCGACGTCGGCGCGGTCGTTGACCGCCAGCAGCGCCCCGTGCCGCTCGCAGGCCGCCCGGAACACCTCCAGGTACGCCATCTCCTGCCGGGCCTCCAGGCCCTTCTGGCGCAGCTGGACGATGTCGACGCCGTTGCCCAGGACCGCGTCCAGGAACGCGGGAAGGTCCCCTTGCCGCTCCCTCGCGTCCGTGCAGAGGTAAAGGCGGGCGCGGCTGAGCCGGGCGCGCAGCGCCACGGCCCGTTCGGTCGGGATGTGCCTGGACACGGTGGGGGAGGTTTCCTTTCGCGGGGCGGGCACGGGTCCGCGGGGCCACGCGCGATGGCGCGACCCCGCGGGTCGTTCGGTCGGGCGGTCCGGTCGGCCGGCGTCACCGGGAGGGCGGCGTCCGCTCCCCCGGGGACCGGCGTGGTCGGGTCAGAATGCCAGGGCCTGGGCGCGGCGGCGCACCTCGGTCCCCCGGTTCTCGCTGAGCGCCTGGACGGGCGTGCCGGGCAGCGTGTCGTCGGCGGTGAACAGCCAGCGGATGGTCTCGACCTCGCCGAAGCCGGCGTCCGACAGCAGCGTCAGCGTGCCGGGCAGGCCCTTGATGACCTGGCCGTCGCGGATGAACGCCGCGGGGACCATCGGTTCGCCGTCGCGGCGGACCGACAGCAGCTTGCGCTCGCTGATGAGCTGCTTGATCCGGCTGGTCTTGATACCGAGCCGCTCCGCCGTCTCCCGGAGCGAGAGCCAGTCGCCGGCGAGGGCGTCGGTGCGGGGGTCCAGTGCGCTGTCAACGGTTGCGTGCGTCTGGGTCACGCCTCCTTGCTACCACGCCTTCGGAAGCCGCAAACCCCCCTCGCAGCCGTTACCGCCGGTCACCGTCCGCTACCCGCGAACGGCCTGGCGGACGGCCACGTCCGGGTCCGCGACCGCCTCCGGATCGACCGGCGTCCCGGCGGCGATCACCCGCCTCGCCTGCACCAGGTCGCGGGGACGGTCCACGGTCAGGATCGCGTCGAGCCGGTCGCCGGTCAGCCACGCCACCGCCCACTTGCGGCCGGACGGATCGCCGCGGTGGACGAGCCGCTCCGAGCGCGCGTGGTTCCCGGCGTACTGCACCATGCGTCCGAACTGCTCGGACCAGAAGTAGGGGGCGGCGTCGTAGACCGCGTCCTGGCCGAGCAGGGCCGCGGCGGCGACGTCGGGGGCGTTGAGGGCGGTGTCCCAGTGCTCGACGAGCAGCCGCCGCCCGTACCGCTCCGACCACCAGGCGGCGCAGTCGCCGACCGCGACGACGTCCGGGCGGACGGTGCCGTCCTCGTCGTCCATGACGGTGCGGAACGAGCCGTCGGTGACGACGCCGCGCTCCAGCCGCAGGCCGGAGCCCTCCAGCCAGCCGAGCGCGGGCCGTACGCCGATGCCGACGACGACCTCGTCGGCGTCGATCCGCTCGCCGCCGTTCGGGCCGGCGAGGGCGAGCCCGCCGTGCTCGACCGCGGCGACCTTGACGCCGGTGCGAAGCTCGACGCCCGCCTCGGCGTACCAGGGGATGGTGAGCGCGCCGACCTCGGGGCCGATCGCCTGCGAGAGCGGGGTGTCGGCGGCCTCGACGACGGTGACGGCGCAGCCCTTCTTCGCGGCGGTCGTGGCGACCTCGGCGCCGATCCAGCCCGCGCCGACGATGACGATCCGGGCGCCCTCGGTGAGCCGTCCGCGCAGGTCGCGGGAGTCCTCGATGGTGCGCAGGACGTGCTGGCGGCCGTCGCCGGGCAGCGTGACGGGTTCGGCGCCGGTGGCGATGACCAGGCCGTCGAAGGGCAGGTCGCCGGCGGTGGACGCGACCGTGCCGCCCCCTCGGCCGTCCCTGCCCGGTGCGTCGAGGCGCAGGCCGGTGGCGCGCTCGCCGAGCAGCAGTTCGCAGCGGAGCGCGTCCCAGTCGGCGTCGACGGTCGTGTCGTCGGAGTCGCCCGCCAGCACGGCCTTCGACAACGGCGGCCGGTCGTAGGGCCGGTGCCGCTCCGCCGAGACGAGGGTCAGCGCGCCCTCGTACCCCTTGCTCCTCAGTGCCTCGGCGGCCCGCACGCCCGCCAGCCCGCCGCCCACGACGATCACCCTGTTCATGGGCGCCCACCCTAACGGGCCCGCCGGAGCGGATTTGGACTGGTGTCCAGACAGCTGCATCGCGGCCGGTGGTCGTAGGGTGGGGGACATAACGGCACGTGCAAACACAACCACGTGCACAACACAACAGGGCGCGGGAGTCCGGTACGACCGGGCTGAGAGGGCGGCTGACCGGGCCGCCGACCGCCACGACCTGATCCGGATCATGCCGGCGAAGGGAGCGCGCATTGCGGATCGTGATCATCGGGGCCGGGGTCATCGGCCTGGCCACCGCCTGGCGGGCCGCCCAGGGCGGCGCCGCCGTCACCCTGGTCGACCCGGCGCCCGCGAGCGGCGCGTCGTCGGTCGCGGCGGGCATGCTCACCCCGGTCAGCGAGCTGACCTACGGCGAGGAGCCGCTGCTGCGCCTCGGCCTCGCCTCCCGCGACCGCTACGGCGCGTTCGCCGCCGAGCTGGCCGAGGCCACCGGCCTGGACACCGGCTACCGCGACGACGGGACGCTCCAGGTCGCGTTCGACTCCGACGACCTGAAGGTCCTGGACGACCTGCGCGCCTTCCAGGAAGGGCTCGGGATCCCCGTCGAGCCGCTGACCGGCCGCGAGTGCCGCAAGGCCGAGCCGATGCTGGCGCCCGGCGTGCGCGGCGGCCTGCTCGCCCCCGAGGACGGCTCGGTCGACCCGCGCCGCCTCGCCCCGGCGCTGCTGGCGGCGGGCGAGCGGCTGGGCGTCCGGCTGGTGCGGCGGCGGGCGAAGGGCGTCGTGATCGAGCGGGACGCCGCCGCCGGGGTCCGGCTGGAGGACGCCTCGGAGATCCGCGCGGACAAGGTGCTGCTGGCCGCCGGGCCGTGGTCGGGCGACCTCGATGGCCTGCCCTCCGGGACCGTTCCACCCGTCCGGCCGGTCAAGGGGCAGGTGGTCCGGCTCCGCACGCCGGTGCCGTTCCTGCGGCGCACGACGCGCGGCGTGGTCAAGGGCTCGTCGATCTACCTGGTGCCGCGCGCGGACGGCGAGATCGTCATCGGCGCCACGCAGGAGGAGATGGGGTTCGACACGCGGGTCACCGCGGGCGGCCTGTGGGAGCTGCTGCGGGACGCCCGCGAGCTGCTGCCCGGCATCACCGAGCTGGAGTTCGCCGAGGTCAGCGCCGGCCTGCGCCCCGGCTCCCCGGACAACGCCCCGCTGATGGGCCCCACCGCGCTGCCCGGCCTCTACCTCGGCACCGGCCACTTCCGCAACGGCATCCTGCTGGCGCCGGTCAGCGCCGACGCGCTCGCCGCGATGCTGCTGGACGGGCCCGTCCCCGAGGTGGCAGCCCCGTTCTCCCCCGCCCGCTTCGCCCCCGAGCCGCAGTGATGAAGGCCGCAGTGATGAAGGTCGTGCAGTAATGAAGATCATCGTGAACGGAGAGCCGCGCGAGCTGCCCGACGGCGCGTCCCTGGCGCAGGCGGTCGCGTCCGTAACCACCGCCGCGTCCGGCGTGGCCGCCGCGCTGAACGACGAGGTCGTCCGGCGGTCGGCGTGGGAGGCGACGACGCTGCGCGAGGCGGACCGCCTCGAAGTGCTGACCGCGGTACAGGGAGGCTGACCGGTGACACATCGGACGACGAACGACACCGCGACGAACGACACCGCGGCGGACGCCCTGGTGATCGCCGGCGAGGAGATCGCCTCCCGGTTGATCATGGGCACCGGCGGGGCGCCCAGCATGCACGTGCTGCGCGAGGCGCTCACCGCGTCGGGGACGGCGCTGACCACGGTCGCGATGCGGCGGGTCGACCCGTCCGCGCGCGGCTCGGTGCTGGACGTGCTGACCGGGTGCGGCATCCGGGTGCTGCCGAACACCGCGGGCTGCTTCACCGCCGGCGAGGCCGTGCTGACCGCGAAGATGGCGCGCGAGGCGCTCGGCACGAACTGGGTCAAGCTCGAAGTGATCGCGGACGAGCGGACGCTGCTGCCTGACCCGATCGAGCTGGTGGAGGCCGCCGAGCAGCTCGTCGACGACGGCTTCGTGGTGCTGCCCTACACCAACGACGACCCCGTGCTGGCGCACCGGCTGGAGCAGATCGGCTGCGCGGCGGTCATGCCGCTCGGCTCGCCGATCGGGTCGGGGCTCGGCATCCGCAACCCGCACAACATCGAGCTGATCGTCGAGCGGGCGGAGGTCCCGGTGATCCTGGACGCGGGGCTCGGCACCGCGTCCGACGCCGCACTCGCCATGGAGCTCGGCTGCGACGCGGTGCTGCTCGCGACGGCCGTGACCCGCGCCCAGTCCCCCGCCCGGATGGCGGCGGCGATGCGGCACGCCGTCGAGGGCGGGCGGCTCGCCCGGCTGGCCGGCCGGATCCCCAAGCGCCGCTACGCCCAGGCGTCCTCGCCCTTCGAGGGCCTCGCCTCCCTCTGACCTCACTGAAGCATCGCTAAAGCTTCGGCTGAAGAAATATTCGCTGGACCTGAACGATGGGCGTCCCCAGACTGAGGGGCGTCCACCGGACGGGGACGGCCCGCAACCGCGCGCCATCGTTCGGTGTTCAGGGAAACGTTCCGAACCTAAGGTGCGCCACATGCAACAGGACAGCTCCCGGCCGGCGGGCATCGACCGGCTCGCCGTCGCGGCGGCGGCCGTCACGGTCGTGCTGTGGGCCTCGGCGTTCGTCGCCATCCGCAGCGCCGGCGAGGACTACGGCCCCGGGGCCCTCGCCCTCGGCCGGCTGCTCTCCGGGACCGTCGTGCTCGCCGCGATCTGCCTCGTCCGGCGCGAGGGCCTGCCGCCGAAGGGCGCCTGGCCCGGCATCGTCGCGGCGGGCGTGCTGTGGTTCGGCGCCTACATGGTCGCGCTGAACTGGGGTGAGCGGCTCGTCGACGCCGGCACCGCGGCCCTGGTCGTCAACATCGGCCCGATCCTCATCGCGCTGCTCGGCGGCTGGCTGCTGAAGGAGGGGTTCGCGCCCCGGCTGCTGGCCGGCATGGCGGTGTCGTTCGCGGGCGCCGCCGTCGTGGGGCTGTCGATGTCCGGGGACGGGAGCGCCTCGGTCGGCGGCGTGCTGCTGTGCCTCGGCGCCGCCGTGACCTATGCGTTCGGCGTCGTCAGCCAGAAGCCGGCGCTCCGGCACGCCTCGCCGCTGCAGTTCACCACCTGGGCCTGCGCCATCGGCGCGGTCGTCTGCCTGCCGTTCGCGCCGCAGCTGGTCTCGCAGGCCGCGGACGCCCCGGCCGGCGCGACCCTGAACATGCTCTACCTCGGCGTCTGCCCCACCGCGATCGCCTTCACCACCTGGGGATACGCGCTGGCCCGCACGTCCGCCGGGAAGATGGGCGCCACCACCTACGCGGCGCCCGCGCTCGTCGTGGCGATGTCATGGCTGTTCCTCGACGAGGTGCCCGGCCTGGTCACGCTCGCCGGCGGCGTCCTGTGCCTGGCCGGAGTCGCCGTCTCCCGCAGCACCCGCGCCCTCCGCCGCCGCCCGGCGCCCGCGCCCGCCCCCGCGGAGCCCGCCGGATCCGACCCGCGGCTCATCGATGCTCATACTCCCGACTGATGAGAACACCCGTCATTCGCCCGTAAACTCGCACCGATGGACACGTCGGTTGCAGATCCACTCGTCGGGCAGGTGCTCGACGGGCGCTACCGCATCGAGTCGCGGATCGCGCGCGGCGGCATGGCCACCGTGTACATGGCCCGCGACATCCGGCTGGACCGCACGATCGCGATCAAGGTGATGCACGCCGGCCTCGCCTCCGACGAGGACTTCGTCGCCCGCTTCATCGGCGAGGCCAAGGCCGCCGCGGCGCTCTCCCACCCCAACGTCGTCGCCGTGTACGACCAGCGCTCCGACGGCGAGCACGTCTTCCTGGTGATGGAGTACGTCCCCGGCCGGACGCTGCGCGACGCGCTCACCGAGCTCGGCCGGCTCGGCCCCCGCTCCGCCCTGGAGATCATGCAGCCGGTGCTGGCGGCCCTCGGCGCCGCCCACCGCGCCGGGCTGGTGCACCGCGACGTCAAGCCGGAGAACGTGCTGATCTGCGAGGACGGCACGATCAAGGTCGCCGACTTCGGGCTCGCCCGGGCCGAGACCGCGAGCAAGATGACCAAGACCGGCATGATCATCGGCACGGTCGGCTACCTCGCGCCGGAGCAGGTCCTGGCGGGCAGCGCCGACGTCCGCTCCGACGTCTACGCCGCCGGGATCATGCTGTTCGAGCTGCTCACCGGCCACCTGCCGCACCAGGCAGACACGCCGCTCGCGGTCGCCTACAAGCACGTCAACGAGGTCGTCCCGCCGCCGTCCAGCGCCGTGCCGGGCATCCCGCGGCGGGTGGACGAGCTGGTCACCGACGCCACGGCGCACGACCCGTCCCGCCGACCGCAGGACGCCAACCAGTACCTCGCCGAGGTCGCCGAGGTCTTCGGCGGGCTGCCGCGCGACTTCGACCGCCGGATGGAGGAGGCCTCCCGCAACGCCACGAGCATGCTGGAGTCGCCGCCCGCCGCGCCGCCGCAGGGCCACACCGCCGTCCTCGACGCGAGCACCCTGCCGCCCGAGACGCTCCCGGTGGGCCACGCCCCGCGCTCCCGCACCGACCGGGCGCTCGGCGCGCTCACCGGCAAGTACGTCCTGATCGCCATCGGCGCCGTCGCCGCGGTGATCCTCGGCTGGGCCGTCTGGTACCAGACGTCCGGCCAGTACGACCACATCCCGTCCCAGATCATCGGGATGAAGGTCGCGGACGCCCAGCGCGAGCTCGACGGCGACGGCCTCGACGTCCGCGTCGCCACCGCCGTCTACGACGACCACGTCCACAAGGGCATGGTCGCCAAGAGCGACCCGCCCGCCGGGGCCCGCATCGCCAAGGGCGAGACCGTCACGCTGACACCGTCCAAGGGCATCACGCCCCGGGAGGTCCCGGACGTGTCGGGCAAGTCGCTCGACGACGCGAAGCAGACCCTGCAGAGCAAGGGCTTCACCGTCGGCAAGACCAGCACGTCCCCGTCGCAGACGGTCGCCAAGGACAAGGTCATCGGCACCGACCCGGACGCGGGCGCGAAGCAGTCCCCCGACAAGCCGGTGAACGTCATCGTCAGCAGCGGCATGTCCATGCCGAACGTCCTCGGCTCGGACGGCGACGCGGCCGCCAACCAGCTGCGCTCCATGGGGCTCAACGTCAAGGTCGAGAAGAAGAAGGTCGACGGCAAGCCCGCCAACGCGGTGGTCCGCCAGGACCCGTCCGAGGGCACCGGCGTGTCCCGCGGCGACGACGTCACCATCGTCGTCAACAAGCGCGACTGCGTCGTGGACGCCGGCCCGTTCCACTTCGGGTGCAACGACGGCGACCAGCAGCAGAACATCCCCGTCCCGAACGTGACCGGGCGCAGCGTCGGCGACGCCAGGAAGGCCCTGGAGGACTCCGGTTTCCAGGTCAACGTCACCGGCTTCGGCGGCAACACCGTCCGGCTGCAGAGCCCGAACGGCGGCGAGGCCCCGCGCGGCTCCACCGTCACCCTGGTGAAGGGCCCCTGACCGGCTCGGACGGCCCGCCGCGGCGGCTAGGCTGAAGGACCTATGACCGCACCGCAGAGCCCCGTCGGGGCGCATGTTCCCGTGGCCGGCGGGCTCGCCACCGGCGGCCTGAAGTACGCCGCCGAGATCGGCGCCGAGGCGATCCAGGTGTTCGTCTCCAACCCGCGCGGCTGGGCGCTGCCCGAGGGCAGGCCCGCCGAGGACGCCAGGCTCCTCGAACGCACCGACGTGCCCGTCTATGTGCACGCCCCGTACCTGGTCAACTTCGGCTCGCCCAGCGAGGAGACCCTCGCCAAGTCGGTCGCGACCGTCCGGCACTCGCTCGTGCGGGGCCGCGCCATCGGCGCCCGCGGCGTCGTCGTGCACACCGGCTCCGCCGTCAGCCAGACCTACGACGAGGCCATGGCCCAGGTCCACGAGCACGTGCTCCCGCTGCTGGAGGAGATCCCCGAGGACGGCCCGGACCTCCTCCTGGAGCCGATGGCGGGCCAGGGCAAGATGCTGTGCGCCAGGGTGCGGGACCTCGGCCCCTTCTTCGACCGGCTCGAGCACCACCCGAAGCTCGGTGTCTGCTTCGACACCTGCCACGCGTTCGCCGCCGGCCACGACCTCGCCGCTCCCGGCGGCGTCAAGGACACGATGGACGAGCTGGCCGCCACCGTCGGCGAGGGCCGCCTGAGGCTCGTCCACGCCAACGACTCCAAGGACGCCTGCGGCTCCGCCAAGGACCGCCACGAGAACATCGGCGCGGGCCGGATCGGCGAGCGCCCCTTCGCCGACCTCCTGAACCACCCCGCCGCGGCCGGCGTCCCCTTCATCATCGAGACCCCGGGCCGCGCCCCCGAACCCCACGCCAAGGACATCACCACCCTCAAAAACCTGAGAGCCGACTAAGAAGGAACCCCGACCGGCTCATCAGCCACAACGAACAGCCAGACGATCGTCCGTAACCCAGGCCGGCAACAACCTCAACGTTGCGATCGCGTGCGAAGCCAAGTTCGAGCTTGCGAGAACTTGATCGCGCAGCGAGGCCCCCAGGGCCGAGTCGGAGCGATGCTGCGATCGCCGCATTGCCCGCCGAAGGGAAGGCGCCCCAGCGCCTGACCGCCAAGGGCAATGCAATAAATAGGACTCGGGCGCCGCTGAACAACCCCCCGACTGTTCAACGACGCCCGAGCCACAGGTCGTCGGGTCCCACCCCCCCGGTACGGGACCCGGCGACTCACGATCCGGCGTTCGACTGGCGTCCGCCGGATCTCCGGATTTGCTTTTGTGGGAGGTCTCGCGGTGGTGGACGGTGGGTGCCGTCCGTTCCGTCCGCCCGCTCCTCCGAAGCGGTGTGGCGTGTGGTGCCACTGAGAACACTAGAGGTCTGATGCCTCCGATCGTCACCCGGCAAGCACAAGGCTCGGTAAACGGTTCGTAGTCATAGATGTGCGGAGAGTAGTTGGACGGCGAGCGGTCGGTTTCGCGGGACGAGCGGTCGGGGCGACATCTAGGAACGGTCCACATGACGGTGAGCGGTTTCGAAGGAAATTCACCGGACGGCGTTGTGTCCGTTTAGCCGGGTTCTCAGTGGGCGGTGGCGTGTTCGGGAAGGTGCAGCCGGGCCATGGCGCCGTCCGCCCGGCGCGGGACGCGGCGCCGGGTGAGCAGCGACACCGCGATCATGGCGGCGAACGCGGCGGGGGCGACCGCGAGCGTGGGCTGGGCGAGCAGCGCCGCGGCCCAGCCCGTCCGCGGGGCGGACGCGAGCCGTGCGACGCCGGCGGCGACGGCGAGCTCGCCGCCGGCGACCAGGCCGGCGCAGGCTCCTGCGGCGGTCAGCCCGCGCCACCAGATGCCGAGGACGAGCAGCGGGCACAGCGAGCACGCCGACACGCACAGCGCCGTGGTGACGAGGTCGGCGGCGTCGCGCGGGCCGATGCCGGGGAGCACGGCGAGCGGCGCGGCCAGGGCGAGGACCACGCCGATCCGGAAGGCGGTGACGCCGTCCTGGTGCCGCATCCGCTGGGTGACCGTCCCGGCGATGGCCATGACGAGGCCGCAGGAGGTCGAGATGAACGCGGCGAACGCGCCGGCGGCGACGACGCCGGTCATCAGGGCGCCGGCGAGGCCGGGGGCCGCCCGGCGCGGGAGCAGCAGGATGGTGGCGTCGATGTCGCCGGTCATCAGCAGTTCGGGCGTGTAGAGGCGGCCGAGCGCGCCGTGGACGGCCGGGAAGACGTAGAACAGGGCGAGCAGGCCCGGGACGAGCGCGGCGGTGCGGCGCGCGGCCCGTCCGCAGGTGTTGGTGTAGAAGCGCATCAGGATGTGGGGCAGCCCCATCGTCCCGAGCAGGACGCCCAGCAGCGTCGAGTAGGTGGTGTAGACGCCGTGGCCGGCAGGCTGGCCGAACGGGGCGGGCCACGCCCCGTCCTGCCGGGCGGGCAGGCGTTCCGCGCGCGGGACGGCCGCGCCGCGCGGGAACACCAGCTCGGTGCCCGCGCCGATGGTGTGGCGACCTGCGGGCAGCGGTACCGCGGCGGCGTCGTAGCGGGCGCCGTCCACGCGTCCCGTGGTGGTGACGGTCACGGCGGCGGGAACGATCACTGCGGTTCCGGTCCGGACGTGGACGTGCGTGGCGTGCGCGAAGCGCATCGGCCGGTCCGTGGTGGAGGCGTGGGCGTGCCAGCAGGCCAGCAGTGCGAAGGCGGGCACCGCGACGGCGAGCAGCTTCACCCAGAACTGCACGGCCTGGACGGCGGTGATGCCGCGCATGCCGCCGGACGCGACGAGGGCGAGCGCCACCACGACGATCACCGCCCAGCCGGCCCAGACGGGCGCGCCGGTCAGCACCCGCAGCGTCACGCCGGCGCCCTGGAACTGCGGCAGCAGGTAGAACCAGCCGACGAAGCAGACGCAGCAGGTGACGGCGCGCCGCACGGCCCGCGACCCGAGCCGCCATTCGGCGAAGTCGGAGAGCGTGTAGGCGCCCGAGCGGCGCAGCGGGGCGGTCACGAACGCCTGCAGCAGCACGTACCCGGCGGTCGCGCCGATCGGCAGCCACAGCATGTCGGCGCCGTAGGCGAGGACGAGCCCGGCGGTGCCGAGGTAGGCGGCGGCGGAGAGGTACTCGCTGCTGATGGCGGTGGCGTTCCACAGGGGGCTGACGCCGCGGGAGGCCACCAGGAAGTCGGCGGGGGTGCGGGCGGCGCGGCGGGCGTGCAGGCCGAGCGCCGCCGTCAGCGCCAGCACGACGGCCAGGGCGGTGAGCGCGGCCGGCACCGCCGGGGCGGTCACGAACGGCCCGCCGGCCTCGTGAGGTCGCGTTCGGCGCGTTCGGCGCGGCGCAGATGCAGGAGGGCGGCGAGCATCCACAGCGGCTGGACGACGAGGAGCGGCAGCAGCCACGACAGCGGCACCCCGAACGCCCGGATCCGGCCGAGCCCCGGCGCCAGGACGGGCAGCGCCGGTAATACCGCCGTCACGACCAGCACGATCGCAGAGGTCTGCACGGCGATCCGCAACTGAACCCGCACAAGCGCCCGCACATCGTCCGGCCGAGGCACCTGCTCGGCCAGGTCACCCAGATCAACAAGGTCGACGGGAACCACCGGATCGGCCGTTACCCCCGCGACTTTCGAGACCGCGGGGACTGCCGGAACGGGTGGCCCTGGCGGACCCGAGGCGACGGACGGGCCAAGGCTTGCGGTGGCGGCAGGCGCGACCGGGCCAGCCGAGCCGGACGGGTCGGGCGGGCCTGGCGGTCCGGGCACGGCCGACGGGCCCCGGCTCGCGGCGGCGGGGGGCCCGGTCAGGTCGGGCGGACCTGGCGAGACGGATGCGGCGGACGGGCCGGGACCCGCGGTGGGGGCGGACGGGCCGGGGCTCACGAGGGCGGCGGGGGCGCCCGGGCCGGTATCGGGCGGGTCGGGGTCCGGGGCGTCCGGGCCTGCGGGGTCGGGGGTGGCGGCTCCGGCCCCCGCCTGCCGCGTCCCGGTCGGCCGCGTTGCGTCCACCTGTGTCGCGTCGTTCACGCTTGCTCTCTCCATCCGTGCTTCCTCCGGCGTCCGGGCGCCGGGACGGGGGCCACCGTCCGGCGGTGGTCAGTCGTGGCCATGGCCGCCGCCGTCCGGCGCGTGGTGGAACTTGCGCACGAGGAGGTCGCGGACCTCGCGGGTGTGGCGGCGGCTCACCGGCAGCAGCGCGTCGCCGATCTGCACGGCGGCCCGCCCGCCGTCGAAGCGCAGCTCGGTGATGTGCGCGGACGCGACGAGCGTGCTGCGGTGGATCCGGATGAACCCGGCGGCCTCCCACCGCTTGGTCAGCGCGGTCAGCGGCATCCGCACCAGGTAGCCGCCGTCGGCGGTGTGCAGCCGGACGTAGTCGCCCTGCGCCTCCACGTGGGTGACGGTCCGCCGCGACACCAGCCGGGTGCGGCCGCCGAGCTCGACGGGGATCATCTCGTCGTCGGCGCCGGCGTCGGGGGCGTCCTCGCCCGGCGGCCCCGTCAGGCGCGCGGCCTGCGCGACCCGCCGGACGGCCTCGGCGAGCCGCTCGGGCCGGACCGGCTTCAGCAGGTAGTCGAGCGCGCCGAGCTCGTAGGCGGTGACGGCGCAGTCGTCGTGCGCGGTGACGAACACCACGTGCGGGGGCGCGGCGAAGCCGGTCAGCAGCCGGGTGAAGTCCAGGCCGTCGAGCCCGGGCATCCGGATGTCCAGGAACACCGCGTCCAGGCGCTCGCCCTCGACGAGCATCCGGCTCAGGTCGCGCAGCGCGGACGAGGCGTCCTCCGCGCCGGTGACCCGCCCGATCCTCGGGTCCTCGCGGAGCAGATGGGTCAGCTCCTCCAGGGCGGGGCGTTCATCGTCGACGGCCAGGACGTGAAGCATGATGGCGACTTTGCCGCGATTACCGTCTGTCCGCAATCGGTTCCGAAAAGTGAGTGGTCCGCCGGGGCGGGGCCGCTCAGTCCGGAAACACGCCCGGACGGTACTTCGGAACGCGCAATTTGACCTTGGTCCCGGCGCCGAGCGCTGTCTCGACGGTCAGCCCGTACTCCTCCCCGTAGACCTGCCGCATCCGCTCGTCGACGTTGGCGAGCCCGATGCCGCCGCCGCGCCGGTCGGGGGTGGCGACGCTGCCCCATCCGGTCGGGCCCGGCAGGCCGACCGGGGCGGCGAGGATCTCCTGGAGCCGCTCGGGGTCCATGCCGACGCCGTCGTCCTCGACGCTGATCGCCGCCTCGGCGCCGCAGTCGCGCGCCACGATCGAGATGTGCAGCGGGCCGCGGGTGCCCTTCATGCCGTGCCGGATCGCGTTCTCCACCAGCGGCTGCAGGGCCAGGAACGGGACGGCGACGGGCAGCACCTCGGGCGCGACCTGCACGTCGAACCGGAGCCGCTCGCCGAACCTGGCCCGCTCCAGCAGCAGGTAGCGGTCGATGGAGCGCAGCTCGTCGGCGAGCGTGGTGAAGTCGCGCGGGTTGCGGAAGGAGTAGCGGGCGAAGTCGGCGAAGTCCAGCAGCAGGCCGCGGGCCCGCTCGGGGTCGGTGCGGACGAACGAGGCGATCGTGGTCAGCGAGTTGTAGACGAAGTGCGGGGAGATCTGCGCGCGCAGCGCCCGCATCTCGGCCTCGGCGAGCCGGATCCGGGCGGCGTCCAGCCCGGCCAGCTCCAGCTGCCCGGTGACGAGCCGGGCCGCCTCGCCGACGGCGCGGACCCGCGCGGTGGACGGCCCCGACCAGTACGCGGCGAGCGCGCCCTCGACGCGTCCCTCGATGGTGAGCGGGGCGACCATGGCGACCCGGACGCGGCACAGCGGGTCGTGGCAGCCGAGCAGCTCCGGGGCGATCACGCGGGGCCGGCCGGAGGCGAGCACCGGCAGCGCGTGCCCGACGGCGTCGCCGGCGTGCTCGTCACGGCCGGCGCCGTCCCAGGCCAGCAGCCGGGGGGCGGGCTCGTCGCCCGCCGCGTCCCGGTCGTCCACGCGATCGGTGGGATGCGCGGGGTCCGCGTCGTCGTCGGCGAACGGATCATCGTCGCCGCCGGACGGGACGGCGACGAACGCGACGGCCTCCGCGCCGAGCAGCGCCCGCAAGGGCCGGGCGGCCTTGCGGGCCGAGTCGGGGGTCAGCCCGGCGCGCAGCGGCGGCGACAGGCGGGCGATGGTGTGCAGGGCCGCGAACGCGGCCTGCTCCGCCGGGCCGGCGGGGGCGCGGCGCGGGAGCCCCAGCCGCTCGCGCAGCGCGACGGCTGCCGCGGCGGCGCCCGCGGCGAGGGCGCCCGCCAGAATGTCCGCGACGGACGGTAGGACCATGACAACGTACGGTAACGGTTGTCTTCCGCTCGGGACGGTGTGTTGCCGATTTACGACGGTGTCCGACGCACCGGCGGCTTCCGCCGCCCTCCCGGGATCACAGGGGCGGGGCCTGGCCCTCGTCCTCCTGGTAGGAGTACCGCTGCTCCGACCAGGGGTCGGCGACGTTGTGGTAGCCGCGCTCCTCCCAGAACCCGCGGCGGTCCTTGACCAGGTACTCCACGCCGCGCACCCACTTCACGCTCTTCCACGCGTACAGGTGCGGGATGACGATCCGGGTCGGGAACCCGTGGTCGGGGGTGAGCCGCTCCCCGTCGTGGTGGGTGGCGAACATCGTCCCGTCGGCGAGGAAGTCGCTCATCCGGATGTTGGCGCTGTAACCGTACTCGGCCCACACCATCACGTGCGTGACGTCCGGCGCGGGCGGCGCCAGCTCCACGACCGCCGTGCCGGGCACGCCCTCCCACTCGTTGCCGGGGATCGTGAACTTGGTGACGCAGTGGAAGTCGGAGACCGCCCGCGCCTTCGGCAGCGCGTCGAACTCCTCCCAGCTCCACCGGTGCTGCTCCCCCGACGCGGTCGCGCCGAAGACCCGGAAGTCCCAGTCCTTGGGCCGGAACTTCGGGACGGGGCCGTAGTGGAGGACCGGCCAGCCCCGGGGGACGTACTGGCCGGGCGGCAGATCCCGCGGCTGCGGTGCGGACTGTTCGGGGTGGGACATGACGCGGCCATCCTGCCACCCGGCGTGAGCTGAGCCATATTCGGGGGGCTCGCGGGATTCGGCGTCCCGGGATCGGCTACGCTGATGTCCGTGCGCAACATCGTGTATTTCTTCTGGTTCGACCAGCCCGGGCGGCTGGTCTGCCAGACGTTGCGCTGACAGACCACAAGGCGAGAGCCCCGGGCCCCATCGGCCCGGGGCTCTCGTCGTTTCTGCGGGGTCGTCCGCGGGATCCGGCCGGGATCCCGCGCGGTCCGCGTGATGAGGAGAGGCAGCACACCATGGTCGTCGTCATGGGCCCGGAGGCCACCGAAGCCGATATCCAGGCCGTCGTCTCGCTGGTCGGGACGGCGGGGGGCGAGGCGTTCGTCAGCCGCGGCGTGGAACGCACCATCGTCGGGCTCGTCGGCGACGTCCAGCAGTTCGGCTCGCTGAACCTGCGCGCCATGCGCGGCGTCCGCGACGTGGTGCGGATCTCGGTGCCCTACAAGCTGGTGAGCCGCGAGCACCACGCCGAGCGCACGGTGGTGCGGGTCGGCGGCGTGCCGATCGGCCCCGGCACGATGACGCTGATCGCGGGCCCGTGCGCGGTCGAGACCCCGGAGCAGACGCTCGGCGCCGCGCAGATGGCGCAGGCGGCGGGCGCGACCCTGCTGCGCGGCGGCGCGTTCAAGCCGCGCACCTCCCCGTACGCCTTCCAGGGCCTCGGCGAGGCCGGCCTGCGCATCCTCGCCGACGTGCGGGAGGAGACGGGCATGCCGATCGTCACCGAGGTGGTGGACGCCGCCGACGTCGACCTCGTCGCGTCCTACGCCGACATGCTGCAGATCGGCACCCGCAACGCGCAGAACTTCGCGCTGCTGCAGGCCGCCGGCGAGGCCGGCAAGCCGGTGATGCTCAAGCGCGGCATGAACGGCACGATCGAGGAGTGGCTGATGGCCGCCGAGTACGTCGCGCAGCGCGGCAACCTCGACATCGTGCTGTGCGAGCGGGGCATCCGCACGTTCGAGAAGGCCACCCGCAACACCCTCGACATCTCCGCGGTCCCGGTGGCGCAGCGCCTCTCCCACCTGCCGGTGATCGTGGACCCGTCGCACTCGGGCGGCAGCCGCGACCTGGTGCTCCCGCTGACCCGCGCGGCCGTCGCGGTCGGCGCCGACGGCGTGATCATCGACGTGCACCCGCACCCGGAGACCGCGCTGTGCGACGGCCCTCAGGCCCTGGTGGACGGCGACCTGCGCGAGCTCGCCAAGCTCGTGCGCGACCTGCCGCCCATCGTCGGCCGCACCCTGACCGAGGCCCCCGGCCCCGTCCTCGCCTGACGCCCGTCCGCTGACGTGCGGCGAGCCGTCATGACGCCGCTCATGACGACGACTCGCCGCACGTCAGCGACGTGTTACGGGGCTGGTACGGTCGTCGGTATGGCGTATTGGACCCCCTCCCTCGGGCCGCCCCGCTCCTGACGGGGCGCGGTCAGGGAATCCCCAGAGTCCTGACGGACCGGCGCACCCGCGCCCGGCCCGCGTACTCCTGCGCCCCGGATCCGGATCTTCTCTCCCGATTCGAGCCCAGGAGCACCTTCCGTGTCAGTGCACACGTCCAGAACGTCCAGAACGTCCAGGCGGAGCGTCTCCGCACCCTCCCGGCGCCCGCTCGGCGGCGGCGCCGACATCCTGCTCGCCGCGTCCCTGTGGGGCACGACCGGGACGGCCCGCACCTTCGCCGGCCACGGCGCCTCCAGCGTCTCCGTCGCCGCGGCCCGGATCGTCATCGGCGGGCTGCTGCTGCTCGCGCTCGCCGCGCTCACCCGCCGGGACGGCCTGCGCCGCCTCCTCGCCGGCCGCCGCGACCGGGCGCTGCTCGTCTTCGGCGCCCTCGCGGTCGCGGTGTACCAGACCGCGTTCTTCGTCGCGGTCTCCCGGACCGGCGTGGCCGTCGGCACCGTCGTGACGATCGGCAGCGCCCCCGCGTTCACCGGGCTGATCGGCCTGGCGATCCGGCGCTCGGTCCTCACCCGCCGCTGGACGCTCGCGACGGCGGGCGCCGTCGCCGGCTGCGCCCTGCTGGTCGGCGCCGGGCACGGCTCCGGCGTCGACCCGGCCGGCATCGCGCTCGCGCTGCTGTCCGGGCTGTCCTACGCGGCGTACGCGACCACCGCGTCCGTCCTGATCACCCGCGGCGAGGACGACCGGGCGGTCGCCGGGGCGCTGTTCGGCGGCGCCGCCGTGCTGCTGCTGCCCGTCCTGGCGGCCGGGCCCGCCGGATGGCTGCTCACCGGCTCCGGCGCCGCGACCGCGCTCTACCTCGGCACGGTCACCACCGGCCTCGGGTACGTGCTGTTCGCGCGGGGCCTGCGCGGGACGCCCGCCACGACGGCGACGACGCTGACGCTCGCCGAGCCCGCCGTCGCCGCGGTCCTCGGCACGGCGGTGCTGGGCGAGCACCTCGGCGGGGCCGCCTGCGGCGGGCTCGCCCTGCTGGGCGCCAGCCTCGTCGCGCTCGTCGCGCCCGTCCGCCGCCCGCGAAAGCACGGGAAACGCAACGGCGGAAGCGATTAATTGGTCTGAACCACTCGCCAGATCGGGAGGCGGCGAGGATGATGTCCGGCATGACGATGGGCGATGGCGACGCCGGGGGACGGCTGTTCCCGGAGGACCTCGACGGCGTCGACCCGGTCGCCGCCGTGATGCTGGCGGACGCCTGCCGCTCCCTCGCCGCCTACCCCGATCTGGTGGCGGTCGGCGCGCTGTTCACCGCGGCCGAGCGGGTCGCCGCCGGCTGGCAGGTCGTCTGCCCGCCGGACCCGCTGCCGCAGGGCGCCCGCGAGCTGCTCGCCGACCACCTCGACGACCTCGCCGCCCGGACGGACGGCACGGCCGCGCGCGAACTCCGGGAGGCCTCGGGGACGCTGCGGTCCGGGCCGCGGGACGCGGTGACGGCGGCCGGCCGCCGGTTCGCGATCGTCCGGGTCGAGCGGCTCGTGCGGACCGGCCCGGACGGCCCGGAGCCGCCCCGCCCGAGCGACCCGGACCCGCGCCCGGCGTCCCTCCCGGCCTCCTACCGCCGCCCCTACGACCTGCTGTCCGACGAGGGCACGGGGTCCGACCTCGCCACGGCCGAGCTGCTGTGCCAGGTGCTCGACGCGGCGGCGTGCAGCGGGAACGAGCCGTCCGGCGCGTTCCTCACCCCGGTCACGCTGGCGCCCGCGTTCACCGTCGCCGAGCGCGTGCCCGCGGGCCCGCCCGGGCAGGGGCGCAGGCGGCGCTGGCGCCCGGTCGGCCGGCTGCACGCCACCCCGCAGCAGGCCCGCGACTCGCTGATCGGCTACCTGCGGGACGTGGCGCCCGTCGTGGAGGGCCTCGGCGAGACCGACGCGGCCGCCTACGCCGAGGCCGCCGAGCTGCTGGCGGAGGAGACGCGGCGCAACGGCATCGCCGTCGCGGGCCGCCGCTTCCGCATCGTCCGCATCGAGCGGATCACCCTCATGGGCCCGCAGGGCCCCGAGCCTCCCCGCCCCACGGACTTCGACGCCCGCTGACCCGGAGAGACCTCGACACCCGCCCGATCACCGACGAGCGGAAGCGTGAGTTCCTGACGCCAACGGCGCTGCGAATCACACCTCGTACGCGGGGCGGTGCTCCTGGACCGACTCGGCGAGCTGGTCGGCGAGTTCGCCGACGTCGAGGCGCTTCTCGATCTGGCGGAGGTCGTCGATCTTGGCGCGGGTCTCGGCGCGGCGCGGGGCGAGCACCGTGCAGCAGTCCTCGTCGGGCAGCTCGGAGATGGACAGCGTGCGGATGCGGCGCGCCTGGTCCATGATCTCGACCTTGTCCATGCCGACGAGCGGGCGCAGGATGGGCAGCTCGACGGCGTCGTCCAGCGCGGTGATGTTGGCCAGGGTCTGGCTGGAGACCTGGCCGAGCGCGTCGCCGGTGATCAGCGCGGAGCCGCGGAGGCGGTGGGCGAGGACCTCGCCGGTGCGCAGCATGAGGCGGCGCTGCGCGATCACCGCGAGCCGGTCGGCGCCGGACGACTTGATCTGCTGCTGCGCCTTGCCGAACGGCACGACGAACAGCCGCGACCCGCCCTGGAACCTGTCCAGCTCCCGGACCAGCGCGTACGCCTTGTAGATCGACTCCGGGCCGGTGAACGGCATGCCGGAGAAGTGCAGGTAGTCGACGCGCAGGCCGCGGCGCATCATCCGGTACGCGGCGACGGGCGAGTCGATGCCGCCGGACATCAGCACGAGGGCGCGGCCGGACATCCCGACGGGCAGGCCGCCCTGGCCGGGCAGGCCGCCGGAGTAGACGAACACCTCGTCCCGGTCGACCTCGATCGACAGGGTGTGCTCGGGGTCCTTGAGCCGGACGGGCTGGCCGTAGCGGTCGGCGACGAGGGCGCCGATGTGCCGGTCGAGCTCCATGGAGGTCAGCGGGAACCGCTTGTCGCGGCGCCGGGCCCGGACGGCGAACGTGCCGGTGCGGCCGTCCATGAGCTCGAGGGCGGCGCGCTCGACGCTGGCGACGTCCTTGCCGACCCGCCAGGCGCGGTGCGCCCACACGATGCCCATGACGTCGGTCACCCGCTGCGCGACCCGCTCCATCGTGGCCAGGTCGGCATCGTGCTTGCGGACGATGAACACGCCGTGCCGGCGGATCACGTCGACGCGGGCGATGGGGCGGACGGCCTGCCGGACGTTGTCGGCGAGGCGGCGCTCGAACTGCTCGCGGTTCTTGCCCTTGAGGACGACCTCGCCGAGCTTGAGCAGCACGCACGGTTCGCCGTCGACCGGCGACTGCTCCCGGACGTCCGCGGGCGCGGTCTCGAGCGTGGTCATGCGTGGTCCTCCCGGCGGGAACAGGTCGAGGGTGGGCCTCCAGTGTGGCCCACCGGATCCAACACCGCGACCCGGAAAGGCTGTTCCCGCCGGGAGGGCCCGGTCAGCCGAAGAAGACCTCGGACTCGGCGTAGCGCTCCAGCGGGACGGTCTTCAGCTCCTTGGTGGCCTCGTCGAGGCCGACCCGGACGATGTCGGTGCCCTGCAGCGCGACCATCTTGCCGTAGTCGCCGTCGCGGACGGCGTCGATCGCCTGGAGGCCGAAGCGGGTGGCGAGGACGCGGTCGAACGCGGTCGGGGTGCCGCCGCGCTGGATGTGCCCGAGCACGGTGGCGCGGGCCTCCTTGCCGGTGCGCTTCTCGATCTCGTCGGCGAGGGCCTGGCCGATGCCGCCGAGCCGGACGTGCCCGAACGAGTCGCGCTCGCCGGTCTGCAGCTGCATCTGCCCGTCGATCGGGTGCGCGCCCTCCGACACGACGATGATCGGCGCGTAGCGGGTCTTGAACCGGCTCTCGACGTACTCGACGACCTTGTCGATGTCGAACGGCCGCTCGGGGATCAGGATGACGTTGGCGCCGGCGGCCATGCCGACGTGCAGCGCGATCCAGCCCGCGTGCCGGCCCATGACCTCGCAGATCAGCGCGCGGTGGTGGCTCTCGGCGGTGGTGTGCAGCCGGTCGACGGCCTCCATGCCGATGTTCACCGCGGTGTCGAACCCGAAGGTGTAGTCGGTGGCGTTCAGGTCGTTGTCGATCGTCTTGGGGACGCCGACGACGTTGACGCCGTTGGCGTACAGCTCGCGCGCGACGCCGAGGGTGTCCTCGCCGCCGATGGCGATCAGCGCGTCCACGCCGAGGCCGGCGAGGTTGTCCTTGATCCGCTCGACGCCGCCCTCGACCTTGACCGGGTTGGTCCGGGACGAGCCGAGGATCGTCCCGCCGCGCGGCAGGATCCCGCGCACCGCCTGCACGTCCAGGGCGACGGTGTCGCCTTCGAGGGGGCCGCGCCAGCCCGCCCGGAAGCCCACGAACTCGTAGCCGAAGACCTGCACGCCCTTGCGGACGACCGCGCGGATGACCGCGTTCAGGCCGGGGCAGTCCCCACCTCCGGTGAGCACTCCGACTCGCATGCCGTCTCCTTCTCCCGCCACCGGGCTCCTCCCTCGATTCACACGGCCAGACTAGTAGTCAGGGCATGACTACGCAGGGCATTCGCCGGGCGTACCGGCGTGCCGCCATTGGTCTAGACCATAGCCTCCGGAGGTGCCCCGCGGCACGCCGTCCGGCCGTCCGGCCGGCGCGTCAGCGCCGCGGGCTCCCGAGGATCCGGACCCTTCCCCGCAACAGCACCGCCACTCCCCCGGGGAAGCGCCGCAGCGCCGCCCGCCGGGGACGCGGCGGGGACCCGCCGTCATAGGCCCAACTGATCTCCGCCAGCGCCAGTTCCCGCGCGGCCTCCCCGGCGAGCCCTTCCCGGTGCGCCCGCGCGAAATCCCATCCGTCCCGGAATGATCCCCGCGTCGGGCGCCCGTCGGCCCACGCGGCGAACTCCGCCTTCCAGGACGTCCCGTACGCGGCGGCGAGCGCGGGCCAGGCGCGCGCCACCTCACCGGCCCGTTTCAGCAGGATGCCGTGCGCGGCGGCCCGCACCGCGCCGGTGTCGAACCCCTCGGGCATGGGGCCGCCCGCCGTCATCGCCCGGACGAGGGCCTCCTGCGCCGCCGCCAGCCCGGGATCGAACGCTCCGCTCATATCTGCTCTCTGTGGGGCACGACCCCCCACGCCCCCCGGTGCGATTCGCTCATGTGATGGACGCCAGTCCGGACGCGGCGGCGATGGCGTCCAGCTCGGCTCGGAGCTCGTCGACGGGCGGGTAGCGGCCGTCGCGCTCCAGCAGGAACCCGGGCGGGCGGTGCCGGGCGCACACCTCCCCGACGAGGTCGAGGACCTCCTGCGGGACGGCCGCGGTGTGCGTGTCGTGGTACCGGCCGCCCTGCTCGGTGCCGCCCGCGACATGGCAGTACGCGACGCGTTCCAGCGGCAGGCGGTCGAGCAGGCGCAGCGGGTCCTCGCCCCGATTGCGGGCGTTGGCGTACACGTTGGCGACGTCCAGCAGCAGGAGGGCGCCGGTGCGGTCCAGGAGCTCGGTGAGGAAGTCGCCCTCGGTGTACTCGGCGTCCGGCCAGTCGAACAGCGTGGCGATGGGCTCGACCGCGAGCGGGACGGGCAGCTCGGCGCGGGTCCGGCGGATGTTGGCGGTGAGCGCGTCCAGCGCCGCCCGCGTGCGCGGCACCGGCAGCAGATGACCGGCCTCGATCCCGCCCGCGCGGACGAACGCGACGTGCTCGCTCACCAGCGGCGCCCCGAGCGCCTCGGCGCACGCGGCCAGGTGCGCGACCCGCTCGGCGGCCAGCGGCTCGGCGCCGCCGAGCGACAGCCGCACCCCGTGCGGGACGACGGCCGCGCCTCGCCGGCGCAGTTCCAGCAGGTCCGCCGCGGGATGCGCGGGGTGCACGGACTCGGCGATGACCTCGGTGAAGCGCAGCCCGGGCAGCGCCGCGGCGAATCCGGCGATCTCGGGGCGCCAGCCGAGGCCGACGCCCAGGTCGGGCAGGGACGCCGCGCTGTCAGCCGCCACCGCCGCACCCTCCTCCCCCGCACCCGCCGCCTCCACAGCCACCGGACCCGCCGCAACCCGCTCCACCGCAGCCGTGTCCGCCACCGTGACCTGAGCCGCCGTGCGAATGCCCCCCACCCGAAGAGTCCCCCGACACGTACGTCGATCCGCCCGTCCCGGCGCCCCCGCCCGTGTCCATGTGGCGCGCCATGCCGACGGTCTTGGCGTACACGGGATCCCAGGCCGTCAGCGCGGGAGCGCCGAAGAGGGCGACGGCCATCAGGACCTCCGGCGCGGCCAGGTCCCCGTACGAGTCGTGAAGCGGCGGGACGAGGTCGTCGCGATCCTTCCCGGCCCGGTCGAGGGCCCGCTGCCCCTCCGCCGTGCGCCCGTAGACGGAGCCGAGCGCGAACGCCGGGATGGCGACCGCGACCAGCAGCAGCACGCCGGCGGTCAGCACGGGAACGCCGTGGCGGGTGCCGGCCGCGACGCAGCCCGCGGCGCCCAGCAGCACCCAGATCCGGACGGGCAGCAGCGTCCGCCGCAGGCGGCGCCGCATGTCCTGGTGGACGACCATGCCCTGCGCGGCCAGCTCGCCGCGGATCCCGCCGAGCGCCTCCTGGACGCCCGGCGCCACGGCGAGCTCCGGCAGCGTCGTTCCGGAGGCGCCGGCGATCGCGGCGCGCAGAGCGGCGTCCAGCGGCGCGCCACCGGTGGGGGCCTTATCGCCGGGACTGAGCCGGCCGTCGGCGTGGACCTTGATCGACTTGTCGAGCTTCAGCGCCGCCAGCGCGACGGCGATCGCGGCCGATTCCCCGCCGCGCAGGTAGGCGACCTCGCGCGGATCCAGGTCGCGGGCCGGCGGACGGCCCCGGCGCATCGCCGCCCGCGTCCGGGCCGGCGCCACCAGCAGGCCCGCCGCGGCCAGCGCGTACACGGCCAGGACAAGCACGGAAACCTGTGTCGCTCCCAACGCCACCGCGCCCCTTCACCCGTAGGCACCCGTGACATGGCGGACGCCCGCGCCGGGACGCCGGTTCGCCGCCTGGCCGCTAGCGGACAGGCGCCGGGGGGCGTCAGTCCTCCTCGTCCAGGCCCTTCTCGATGGCGTAGCGGACGAGTTCGACGCGGTTGTGGAGCTGGAGCTTGCCCAGGGTGTTCTGCACGTGGTTCTGCACCGTGCGGTGCGACAGGACGAGCCGCTGCGCGATCTGCTTGTACGTCAGGCCCTTCGCGACGAGGCGCAGGACCTCGGTCTCGCGATCGGTGAGCCGGGGCGCGTCGTCGTCCTCGCGGGCGGGCGCCGCGGCGAGCCGCCGGTACTCGCCGAGGACGAGCCCGGCGAGGCCGGGGGTGAACACCGCGTCGCCGTCGGCGGTGCGGCGGACCGCGTCCAGGAACTCCTCGCGCCCGGCGGACTTGAGCAGGTAGCCGGTGGCGCCCGCCTTCACCGCCTCCAGGACGTCCTGCTGCTCGCCGCTGGCCGACAGCACCAGCACGCGGACGGGCGGGTCGGCGGCGGCCAGGTGCCGGGTGACCTCGACGCCGCTGATGTCGGGCAGCTGCAGGTCGACGACGGCGACGCGGGGCCGCGCGGCGGCGGCGATGCGCACGGCGGCGCGGCCCTCGCCGGCGGTGGCGACGACCTCGTGGCCCGCCTCGGCCAGGTCGCGGGCGACGGCCTCGCGCCACATCGGATGGTCGTCGACGACCATGACCCTCAACGGAACCTCGTTCACGGGCACAGCCTAGACGGGGCGGCTCACCGCGGAACGGTCATTTCGATCTCGGTGCCCTCGCCGGGCGCCGAGACGATCGCGACGGTGCCGCCGAGGTCGCGGACGCGGCCCCGGATGGACTGGGCGACGCCGAGCCGGCCGGACGCGGCGGCGTCGTCCAGCCGCCCGGGCGGCATGCCGGGGCCCTCGTCGCGGACGCTGACGGTGACGGCGGCGGGGTCGTCCTCCAGCAGGACCCAGGCGCGGGCGCCGTCGCCGCAGTGCCGCCGGACGTTGTCCATGACCTCCGCGATCGCCGCCGCCAGCTCGCCGGCGGCGTGCTCGGGCAGCGTCACCGGCGTCGCGGGGGTCGACACGGTCACCGACGTGGACGCCTGGCCGGTCAGCAGCGGCCGCAGGTCGGTGTCGCGCCCGGCGGCGGTGCCCGGCGCGAGGGCGGCGCCGTGAGCGCGGGCGGCGCGGGCCATGCCGGACGCGGGCGGGCCGGCGCCGCCGGCGGCGCGCAGCGCGGCCTCCTGCTCCCCCGCCAGCCGGCCCAGCTCGGCCGCCTCGCCGCCCGCCTCGCCGCCGCGCCGCTGCACCATCGCCAGGACCTGCAGCACCGAGTCGTGGATCCTGCGCGCCAGCCGCTCGCGTTCCCGGGTCGCCGCCTCCATCTCCACGGCCCGGGCCAGCCGCGCCTCCGCCTCCCGCGCCAGCCGCACCACCTGCCCGACGACCAGCCCGGCGAGGAACAGCAGCACGATGCCGTTCAGGGTCGTGTTGCCCATCCCGCCGGACGTCCCGGCGACGGCGTGCACCAGCAGGTTCGCGACGCCGAGCACGAGCGCGGCGGTGACGCCGAGCCGCCGCCCGCCCGCGACGGCCCAGGCCAGCACCGACGCGGCGACCCACGACACCGGCAGTGTCGGGCGGCCCACCGCGATGTGGTGGGCGGTCTCCACCCAGGCGGTCGCGAGGACGCAGCCGAACGCGACGGCGAGGTCCGCGGCCAGCAGTGGCCATCCCCGGCGGGCCGGGTCCCGGTACGCCAGCGTCGCCACGCCCGTCCAGACGGCGAGCACCGCGAGGACGGCCCAGGCCCCGAGCGGGTGCGCGTACCCGCCGGAGTTCTTGGTGATCACCACGGCGGCGTAGACGAGCGCGAGCGCCCGGTACACCGCCACCGACCGCCACAGCGCCGCGTCCAGGGCCGCCCCGGTCACGGCGGCGTCCTCGTCGCGGCCCTCGCGGTCCTCGTGGTGGTCCTCGCGGTCCTCGCGCACGGGCACCGGGATCAGTCCTCGGTGAAGCCCTCGTCGCCGTCCTCCACCGGACGGACGGGCTTGCCGGACATTTCCGCCTTCACCTCGGCGGCGTACCGGTCGACGTACTCCTGCCCGGACAGCTTCTGGATCGCCTGCATGATCTCGTCGGTGACCGTGCGGAGCACCTCGCGGTCGTCCTCGCGGCCGAAGTAGCGGGAGAAGTCCATCGGCTCGCCGAACCGCACGCCCGGGCGCACACCGAGGCGCGGGTACGGCTGTCCGGGCGGCATCAGCCGGAACGTGTTGATCATCGCCATCGGGATCACCGGGACCCGGGACTTCAGCGCCAGCCGCGCCACCCCGGTCTTGCCGCGGTACAGCCGCTCGTCGGGCGCGCGGGTGCCCTCGGGGTAGATGCCGAGCAGCTTGCCCTCGCCGAGGATGCGCAGGCCGGTCTGCAGCGCCGCGTCCGCCTCGGGGCCGCCGGTCCGGTCGACCGGGACGACCCCCACGCCGGTGAAGAACCCCTTGCTGATCAGGCCCTTGATCCCCTTGCCGGTGAAGTAGTCGGCCTTGCCGATGAAGAAGATCGGCCGCATCAGCGGCAGCGGGCCGAAGAAGTGGTCGGCGAAGGACTGGTGGTTGCACGCCAGCAGCGCGGGCCCGCGCTTGGGGACGTTCTTCATGCCCCGGTTCCGCGGCCACCACGCGCCGTACATGATGGGAGAGAGCACGACCCTCAGCAGGATCCAGAACCAGAGCATGCCGACACCTTCCTCCGAACCGCGTGTGCATGCGGCGCGCAAGTCCAAGTCCCCGTCCAAGGGGGGGTAATGATGGGACATCTTCGCATCCCGCCCGGCGCACGCCCACACCACTGTCCCGGTCCCGCCGGACGGTCCCGCGCGCCCGGCCGGATGAACGTAGGCTGTGGTTCCGACGCAGTCGGCCCGGGGGGCCAGGGGGGTCGCGGCCACTCGGGGAATACTGGACGGAAATCTCAATCGGGTGGGCCCGGGGGCTTGTCCACCGCGGCGCAGCGAATACCGTGGGACACACGTTTCGGGTCGTCCGGGTGGGCCGCCGCGCACCGCGGCGGGCGGCCGGGCGCACACCTCAATGGGGGAGCGGAGGCCGCCATGCCGGTGCTGTCGGTCACGCCGGAGTCGTCGAAGGAGCCGGCCCCGTGAATCGCCGTGGCAATGGACTGTCCGCCGACACCTACGCGCCGCTGGTCGACCTCGCCCCGCATCTGGCCGACGCGATGCTGGCGGCGCTCGGCGAGGCGGGCGTGGCGGCCTACGCCACGTCGCCGGACGGCCTGCCCGAGATCGCCGGGACGGCCGGCGACACGGTCGGCGACGTCCTGGACCGGCTGTACGTGGACGTGGAGATGAAGCCCGCCGCCGAGGGCATCCTGCGCGCGCACCTGGCGCGGCTGCGGGACGCCGGGGTGCGCGGCGACGGCGACGGCCGGCCCGAAACCGATCTGGCCGACGCCGGGCCCGACCCGTCGCCCGCCCGCGACGGGACGCACGACGTGCCGCGGGACGGCGCGTTCGACGGGGCCTTCGACGGCGTGTTCGACGGGACGGCGCCCGGCGGGCCGGGCGACGCCGAGGCGGGCGGCGGCTCCGGCAAGGACGACGCGTCCGGCGGCGGGGGCGGCGAGAAGGGCCGCGACCTCGACGAGGACGCCATCTGGGCGGAGATCGTCGCGGGGTTCGACACGGCGCCGGAAGGCGACGAGGTCCCCTGGCCCGACCAGGAGAACATCGATGAGAAGCCGCGCCCACCGCGCGAGGGCGACGACCGCACGGGCCGGCTGCCGCGGGCGCGGGTGATCCGGCCCGCCGACGACGCCCCCGAGTTCCCACCGGGTGACGACGGGGAGGGCCACTACATCCCGCCGCCTCCCCCGCCGCTGCCGAGCGCGGACCCGCTCACCAAGGGCGCCTGGATCGCGCTGATCGGCGGCCCGGTCTACCTGCTGGTCACCGTGATCCTCGACTGGGAGGTGCCCGGCTGGGCCGCGTTCCTCGCCGTCGCCGCGTTCATCGGCGGGTTCGTGACGCTGGTGCTGCGGATGGGCGACGAGCCCCGCGACCCCGACGACGGCGCCGTCGTCTAGCGGGGCGTCGGGGGCAGGCGGAGGTCGGCGCGCAGCGGCCGGTGGTCGGTGGCGCGGACGTGGTCGCCGGGCTCGTCCGGCGGCACGCCGCATCCCGCCACCTCGACGCCGGGGTCGGCGAACACCCCGTCGATGCGGCGGCGCGGGTCGCGGGCGGAGAAGGTGAGCTCCTCCCCCGCCGCCGCGGTCGCGTAGCCGTCCTGGAAATGGTCGGTGAGCAGCGTCCAGGACGGGCCGCCGGGCTCCTCGTTGACGTCGCCCGCGAGCACGACCGGCGCGCCGTACCGGGCGCGGGCCCGGTCGAGATGCGCCAGCACCTCACCGACGTGCCGCAGCCGCTGCCCGTCCGCGAGGTCGAGGTGGGTGCTCGCCGCGACCAGCCGGGCCGGGCCGACGTCCAGCACGGCGATCGCCAGCGCCCGGCGGTGCAGGCCCTCGTCGGGCGTCAGCAGGTGGAACTCGCGGTGGACCCGGCGGACGCGCGGCGCCGCGAGGACGGCGAGGCCGCACGCCCGGCGGCCCGCCGCCACGTCCATCCCGCACGCCTTCGCCAGCCGGGCCCGCTGCGCGCGCCAGCCCCAGAACCGCGGCACCTCCTGCAGGCACAGCACGTCGGGATCGTTCGCCCGGACGACGCGCGCCACGGCCGCCGGATCGTCCTTGAGCGACCGGATGTTGTAGCTCAGCACCCGCACTGGCGTCGCCACGGCCGCGGCCCTAGACGGACGCCTCTTGGAGGGGCCGGACGCGGGCGAGGTCGGCGGCGCCGACGATCCCGGCGGCCGAGCCGAGCTCGGCGATCCGGATGTCGGGCAGCGGCCGGTGCCCGCGCCCGGTCAGCGCCTCCTCGAACGCGACGCGGATCGGGTCGAGCAGCAGGTCGCCGGCGTCGGACAGGCCGCCGCCGATGATGAACGCGCCCGGGTCCAGGATCGCGCTGAGGTCGGCCAGTCCCTGGCCCGCCCAGTGCGCGATCGTCCGGAAGCACTCCAGCGCGGCCTTGTCGCCCTCGCGGGCCGCCTGCGACACCTCGGGGCCGCTGATGCCCTCCGGCCGACCGCCGCCGAGCTCCAGCAGCCGGCCCGCCATCGCCGGCGCGACGCGTGCCAGGTCGCGGGCCTCGTGCACGAGCGCGTTGCCGCTGGCGTACTGCTCCCAGCAGCCGCGGTTGCCGCAGCCGCAGCGGCGCCCGTCCGGGACGACCCGGAAGTGCCCCATCTCGGCGCCGATCCCGAACCGGCCGCGGTACAGCTCGCCGTTGATGATGATGCCGCCGCCGATGCCGGTGCCGAGCGCGACCAGCACCAGGAAGTTCTCGCCGCGGCCCGCGCCGAACTTCGCCTCGCCCCAGGCGGTGGCGTTGCCGTCGTTCTCCACGACGACCGGCAGCCCGACCAGGCTCTCGACCTTCTCCCTGATCGGCTCCTCGCGCCAGGCGAGGTTGGGCGCGAACAGCACGGTGGAGCGGGTCTCGTCGACGAACCCGGCGGCGCCGAGGCCGACCGCCGACACCTCCGCGTACTTGCCCTTGAGCAGGTCGACGACCTCGGCGATGGTCTCGGCGGTCTCCTTGGGGTTGGTCGAGGGAGTCGGCCGCCGGACCTTCTCCAGGATCGTTCCCCGGTCGTCGACGACGCCGGCGGCGACCTTCGTGCCGCCCACGTCCACGCCGATGGTCAGGGCCATGTACGCTTCCTCCTCCTCGCGCGCCCCTGGCTGGAGCCCGTCCGCACCACTACCCGATGTCGATGGAGTCGCCGGTGGCGGCCGCCCACGGGTCGTCCGGCTCGCCGCGCGGCTCCGCGCCGCGAGGCGCCCCGCCGGCCGGGGCCTCGTCGCGCGGGGCCTCGTCGCGGGGCGACCGTCCCGACCGGTCGGACCTACCCGCCTCGGGGCCCGCCGACGCATCGCGCGGCCGCGGAGGCCGGTCGCGGTGCGGTTCCGGGCGGGTGCGGTCGAACCCCTGCACCACGTCCAGCGCGGCGGCCATCAGCGACCGCCCGGCCTCCCGGACGTGCCGGCCCACGTCGTGCCCGGACTCGCGGGACGCCGCGATGGCCCGGCAGACCGGGCAGTGGCAGCACTCGGGGGCGCCGGTGGCGTAGCGCGGCCGCTCCGCGGTCGCGGCCGCCCACACGTCGCCCTCGCCGCGGCCCTCGCCGTCGCGGGGCCGCTGGTCGCGCGGTCGCCCGTCCCGCGGCGGCTCGTCGCGGTCGTCGCCGGACCCGCCGCCGACCACCCGCTTCAGCACCGCGTCGAAGAGCTTGCCCGCCTCGTTGATCAGGTCACCCGGCTGATCGGTCATGGCTCCATCATCCATCCGTCATCGGCGTGAAACGGTACCGCCTCCCGGGCGTGCTCAGCGCTCGGCGCGGCGCTTGAGGCCCTTGAGCGCCGAGTCGATGATGCGCTTCTCGCCCTTGCGCTTCACCATGCCGATCATCGGGACGCGCACGTCCACCGCCAGCTCGTAGGTGACCTCGGTGCCGCCGCCGGCCTCGGCGAGGGCGTAGGTGCCGTGCAGGCCCGTGACGACGGTGCCCTTCTCCACCAGCTCCCAGCTCACCCGGTCGTCGCCGTCCCAGGTGTAGGCGAGGCCGACGGTGTCGCTGAACGGGCCGCCGTCGAAGGTCAGCCGGCCGCGCAGCGCCCGGCCGTCCGGGCCGGTCTCCTGGACGGTGAACTCCCGGATGCCGCTCGCCCACTCCGGATAGGCCTCCAGGTCGGCGATCACCGCCATGATGTCGGCCTTCGCGGCCTTGATCGTGATGGAAGAACTCGTGCGGTCCGCCATCTGCGTTTCCCTCCGGCTCGCCGTGAACCCGCGCCCGTGAACCCGCGGCCGGGTCCGCTGTCCTACAGCACGGTATCCGTCACACCGTGAGCACGTACGGCACCCCGCGCGCGCGGAAGTGGCCCACGTTCACGCATTCGGTGCGGCCGATGCGGGTGCGGGACGCGAGCGGCTGGTGGACGTGCCCGAACAGCACGTATTTCGGCTGCGTGCGGTGGATCGCGTCCAGGATCGCCTCGCTGCCCCGCTCGAACCGGCGGGCGACCGTGTCGTACAGCAGGTCCGGGACGGCGGGCGGGATGTGGCAGCACAGCACGTCCACCTCCCCCACCGCCTCGACCTTGGCGGCGTACGCGTCGTCGTCGAGCTCGTAGGGGGTGCGGTACTCGGTGCGCAGCCCGCCGCCGACGAACCCGAACCGCAGCCCGCCGATCTCGGTGGTCTCGCCGTCCAGGACGCGGTGCCCCTCGCGCAGGTGCGGCGCCCACATGCGCGGGACGTCGACGTTGCCGTAGGTGAGGTAGGCGGGGGTCGGCATCGCGGCGAACAGCTCGGCGTACTGCCGGTCGACGGCGCGCTCGATGTGCGGCCACGCCTCCCCTTCCAGGGAGGCCCACAGGCCGCGGGAGAACTCCCGGGCCTCGTCGAAGCGCTTCTGCGTCCGCAGCGCGATGAAGCGGTCGGCGTTCTCCTGGCCGAACAGGTCCGCGAAGATCCCCTGGCCGTGGTCGGAGTAGTCGACGAAAAGGATCAGATCGCCCAGGCAGATGAGCGCGTCCGCGCCGTCGGCCGCGCCCCTCAGCGCGTCCGCGCGGCCATGGACGTCGCTCACCACGTGGATCCTCATGACGCGACTCTAATAGGGGGCCTCTCCCCCGAAAACGGGCGGCCCTTCGCGGCGCCCGGGGCCGTCAGCCGGCGGCGGCGGACACCAGCGAGCGCCACTCGCCCACCAGCGCCGGGTCGACCGGCGCGTCCCAGGACCCGTCCGGGCGGACGGCGGTGCCGACGTGGAACGCGGTGACGCCGCCCGCCGCGAGCACGGCGACGTGCTTGCGGCGCAGCCCGCCCCCGGCCATGATCATTTCGGCGGAGCGGGGGGCCTCGGTGGCCCGCCGGACCAGCACGCCGACCCCGGCGTCCACGCCGCGCGGCGAACCGGCGGTGAGCACGGTGTCCAGGCCGCCGTCCAGCGCCCGGACCGCGTCCCACGCCTGGACGGGGTCGGCGGCGTGGTCGACCGCGCGGTGGAACGTCCACGGCAGCGGCGCGCAGCCGGACGCGAGCTTGCCGGTCGCGCCCGCGTCCACGTGGCCGGAGGAGTCGAGGAAGCCGAGCACGAACCCGTCGGCTCCGGCGGCGGCGAGGTCGGCGGCGGCGCGCACCAGCCGGTCCAGCTCGGCGCCGGTGGTGCGGAACCCGGCGTTGGCCCGCAGCATGACCCGCAGCGGCAGCGCGGTGGCGGCCCGCACCGCCTTCACCACGTCGGGGTCCGGGGTGAGGCCGTCGGCGCCCATGTCGGCCACGACCTCGATCCGGTCGGCGCCGCCGTCCTGGGCGGCGCGCGCGTCCGCGGCCGTCAGCGCGATCACTTCGAGCAGCGCCATGGCCCTCCCCCGACCGGATCCGTATACGACCAGGTCAAGGGTAGGGGACGGACCGGCGGCCGGCCGCGCGCGACGAGCGGTCTTTGCCGTGCCGTTAACCGCGGATCCGGCGGCCGGCGACGGGGACGATGCGCACTTCCCGGCAGAATTCCTACTCGTGGGTATCATTCACCTTCGGAGGGACCGGCAGGTTCCCCCGCCGTCCCCGAAGATCGACTACAGGAGTGGGCCGTGCGCGAGTTCAGCGTCCCCGCGATGGTGGAGGTCCCCGACTCCGCCAATCTGACCGACGCGCCCTTCACCCGGGCCGCCGAGGAACCCGGCCGGATCGTGCTGCGCCGCCGCAGCGGGACCGCCTGGAGCGCCGTCACCGCGGCGGAGTTCGCGGCGGAGGCGGCGGCGGTCGCCAAGGGCCTCGTCGCCGCCGGCATCGAGCCCGGCGACCGGATCGGGCTGCTGTCGCGCACCCGCTACGAGTGGACGCTGCTGGACTACGCGATCTGGACGGCCGGCGCGGTCGCGGTCCCGATCTACGAGACGTCGTCCGGGGAGCAGATCGAGTGGATCGTCGGCGACTCCGGCGCCAAGGCGGTGTTCGCCGAGACCGAGGCGCACCTCGCGCTGGTCGAGGAGGTCCGGGACCGGCTCCCGGACCTCGCCCACGTCTGGGGCATCGACGCGGGCGCCGTCGCCGAGGTCACCGGGCTCGGCGAGGACGTCGCCGACGCGACGATCACCGAGCGCCGCCGCTCGCGCACCGCCGCCGACGTGGCGACGCTCGTCTACACCTCCGGCACCACCGGGCGCCCCAAGGGCTGTGAGATCACCCACGGGAACCTGGTCGCGACCGCCCGCAACGCCGTGCAGGGCGCCATCTCCGAGATCGCCGTCGACGGCAGCTCCACGCTGCTGTTCCTGCCGCTCGCGCACGTGTTCGCCCGGCTGATCGAGGTCGCCACCATCGAGGGCGGCATCGAGCTCGGGCACAGCGACATCCCGAGCCTGCTGCCCGACCTCGCCTCGTTCCGGCCCACCTTCCTGCTCGCCGTCCCGCGGGTGTTCGAGAAGGTCTACAACGGCGCCGAGCAGAAGGCCGACGCCGACGGCAAGGGCAAGATCTTCAAGGCGGCCGCGGACACCGCGATCGCCTACAGCCGGGCGCTGGAGTCCGGCGGCCCGGGCCTCGGCCTCAAGGTCAAGCACAAGGTGTTCGACGTGCTGGTGTACGGGAAGCTGCGCGCGGCCGTCGGCGGCCGGGTGCAGTACGCGGTGTCCGGCGGCGCCGCGCTCGGCGAGCGCCTCGGCCACTTCTTCCGCGGCGTCGGCATCACGATCCTGGAGGGCTACGGCCTCACCGAGACCACCGCGCCCGCGACCGTGAACCGGCCCACCGCGATCCGGATCGGCACGGTCGGCAAGCCCATCCCGGGCGTCGACGTCCGCATCGCCGAGGACGGCGAGGTCCTCGTCCGCGGCATCAACGTCCTGCGGGGCTACTGGAACAACGAGGCCGCCACCAAGGAGGCCATCGAGGACGGCTGGTTCCACACCGGCGACCTCGGCTCCCTCGACGCCGACGGCTACCTGAAGATCACCGGGCGGAAGAAGGAGATCCTCGTCACCGCGGCCGGCAAGAACGTCGCGCCCGCGCCGCTGGAGGACCGGCTGCGCGCCCACCCGCTGATCAGCCAGTGCCTGGTCGTCGGCGACGGCCGCAAGTTCATCAGCGCGCTCGTCACGCTGGACGAGGAGGCGCTCGTCCCGTGGAAGGAGCGGCACGGCAAGCCCGCCGCGATGACCGTGGACGAGCTGCGCCGCGACCCCGACATCATCGCCGAGATCGAGGGCGCGGTCGCCGACGCCAACAAGTCGGTCAGCCACGCCGAGGCGATCAAGAAGTACGTGATCCTCGGCGTGGACTTCACCGAGGAGGCCGGGCACATGACCCCGAGCCTGAAGGTCAAGCGCAACGTGGTGATGAAGGACTTCGCCGACGAGATCGAGTCCCTCTACACCGCCTGAGCGGAGCCGGGAGCGGCGCCGTCAGCGCAGCGCGGCGACGGCGTCGGCGATCGGGACGTCGCCGTTCAGCAGGTCCAGGGTGCGGTGCCGGACGCCCGGCAGGCCGTCGAGCAGCGCGACGATCACCGCGGCGACGTCGTCGCGGGTCACCGCGCCGTGCCCGGCCGGCGGCTCCGCGAGCGCGACCAGCCCGGTGCCCGGGTCGTCGGTGAGGCGGCCCGGGCGCAGGATCAGCCAGTCCAGGCCGCCGCGCGCCTTCAGGTCGTCCTCGGCCTCGCCCTTGGCCCGGATGTAGGCGGCCCAGACGTCGTCGCGGCCCGGCGCGGGCGGCTCGCCCGCGCCCATCGCGGAGACCTGCACGAACCCGCGCACGCCGGCCGCGGCCGCCGCGTCCGCCATCAGGACCGCGGCGGCCCGGTCGACGGTGTCCTTGCGGGCGGCGCCGCTGCCCGGCCCCGCGCCCGCGGCGAACACGACCGCGTCCGCGCCGGCCAGATCGCCCGCGACCTGGCCGGCGGACGCCGCCTCCAGGTCCCGGACGACCGGCGTCGCGCCCGTCGCCCGCACGTCCGCCGCGTGGTCGGCGTTGCGGATGAGGCTCACCACGGTGTCCCCGCGCCCGGCCAGCAGCCGGGCCAGCCGCAACGCGATCTGCCCGTGCCCGCCCGCGATCACGATCTCCATGACCGCGATCCTACGCGCGGGCGCGCACGGGCCCTCGGAGCGGGGATCAGCGGCGGCGCCCGTTGATCGCGGCGACGGCCTTCTGCATCAGCTGGTCGTTCATCACGTTGATGAAGTCGCCGTGGTCGGTCACCGGGTCGTGCCCCTGCTCGGGGAAGGTGTCCAGCGCGAACGCCAGCGCCTTGGCGGGCAGGTTGTAGGCCAGCGTCATCCGCAGCTGCGGCACGGCCTTGCGGCCCTGCGGGCACTGCCCGGTCCGCTGGTCCGGGAAGACCATGTGGTCGCGGTGGTTGGCGCTGTCGGTGTTCTGGCCGTCCCAGCAACTCGGGAAGTTCAGCACGCGCTCGACTTTGCTGCCGCTCGGGCACAGCGGGTACTTGTCGGTGAACGCCCGGTTCTCGAAGCCGCTGCACGTCCACTGGGAGTGCGCGTTCGCCGGGCCGTTCGTCGCGGCCTTGGCGTCACCGGTGACGATGCGGGTGAAGCGCGGGATCGCGGTCACCTTGCCGCGCGGGTTGCCGAGGAACTGGAGGCGCACGTTCGCCGGGGTGACGATGCTGCCGGTGTTGCCGTCCGCCTGGCTCTGCCCCGCGCGGTCGGAGCCGTCCTGGCCCGCGCGCAGCCGCAGGACGGGCCAGTAGTAGGTCGACTGGTCGCCGTTGGTGCAGGTCGTCCCGGCGGCGGCGAGCGTCTGGTCGGTCGAGAACGCGCTGGTGTCCTCGTTGCCGACGTAGTCGTGGATGTGGTGGGCGCCGTTCTGGACGCCGGGAGCGACGATCACGTTGTCGGGGTTGCTGTGCTTCTGCCCCGCGTTCGTGCCGCAACTGGAGGTGAAGACGCCGGTGGAGGCGGTCCCGGCGCGGCGGGGCTGCCGCACGGCCGGCGCCTTGCGGATGTCGGCGAACTGGTCGGCGCGCGGGCCCGGCTTCACCTGGTTCTGGACGCCGCCGCCCTGGTTCTGGCCGCCCCCGCCCTGGTTCTGGCCGTCGCCGTTCTGCTGGTCTCCGCCGCCCGCCTGACCGCCGTCGCCGGGCTGGTTCGGGTCGGTCTGGCCGGGGTCCGGGGAGCCGGAGTCCGTCGGGTCGGGGACGGCCGTCTGCGAGGGGACGGCCGTCTGCGAGGGGTCGGCCGTCTGCCCGTCGCCGCCCATGCCGGGCATGTCGGGCATCTGGCCGTCGCCGTTCTGGCCGCCGTTCTGGCCGCCGCCGTCGCCGGGCTGCTGCCCTGCGGGGGGACTGGTCCGGCCGCCCGTGTAGTGCTGGACGTGCCCGGCGGGGTCCACGGCGACGGTCGTGCCGCCGGGCAGCGGTGCCGCGGCGCCACCCGGCACGTCGTTGCACGCCGACGCGGCCATGAGGAGCGCCGGGACGAACACGGCGAAGGCTTTTCTCTTTCTTCCCATTGAGTACTCCCTTTGAGCGGGGGGGTTGGGATACCCGTCAGTGCAGCGCGGATTTGGTGACCAGGCCGGTGCTCTCCAGCAACTGGATGTGGTGCAGGACGAATCTCATCCCGCGTTCCGCATAGGCCCGGACGATCGTGTTCTGGCTCTGTACGCGGGCCTTGGCGGCGAACGGCAGGACCTGGCCGTGCGCGGAGCGCATCCGGAACACGTAGTCGGTGTCGAAGGCCTTGCCGTTCAGCCCGGCCAGCTCCCGGAGATAGCTCCGCTGCGTGCCGTTCGGAATGGCCGGCAGGGACACGCCGAGCTGCTGGGCGGTGGTCCGGGTGTCGGCGTCCAGCTGCATGTGCTCCTGATTGATGATCTTGCCGATCTCCCGCACCCGCGGGCTGGCGCCCCGCTGCACGGCCATCTGGCTGGCCGGCATCTCCCAGAGCCCGGCCTGCCGGACCTTGACCAGCAGGAGCCTGTCCTGGGCGCTCAGCGGCCCCCATTTCGACGGGATGGTGGCGCCCTTGTCGACGCCGTTCGCCGGGGCCACCCGCGGGTTGAGGAGGACCGCGAGGGCGGCCGCGACGACGGCCGCGACGGCCAGCAGCAGCAGGCCCCGGCCCCGCCGGAGCCCGAACCGCGGGAGCCGGCGCAGTTCCGCGGCACCGTACGAATTCCTCACCGAAATCCCTTCCTCCTCCCGGGAGCGCACCGGAGAGCGAACCGGCGCGGTTTCGCCGGGCAATACGCACCGCGCCGGGCCGGTGGTTCACCGCCGCGCGGACCTTTTCATTTCTCCGGCCCGTCCGTAATGGCGGGACGGGCCGCCGTCAGGGGCGCCGCTCGGGGCCGCCCGGGACTCCCCCGACGACCCGCAGCGCCAATGCGGGGCACATCGCCACCGCTTTCTGCACGTCCCGTTCCATCCAGGACGGAATGTCGCTGCCGAGCACCACCGGAAAGCCGTACCGGTCGAGCTGGATCAGTTCCGGGACGAGGTAGGCGCACAGCCCGTGGCCGTCGCAGCGGCTCCAGTCGATCGCCACCCGGCCCTCCCGCCCGGTCGGGACGGGCAGCGGCAGCACGCCGAACGTCGGCAGCCCGCAGGTCCCGCCGTAGCGGTGCGCGTCGATGTCGGCGGTGAACGCCTCGACCGCCGACAGCACGAATCTCGCGGTCCCGTCCGGATGGGTGCAGGCGCCGCGGCCGCGCCCGATCGCCGCGGCGCGGCGCACGTCCTCGACCGTCCCGCCGCCCTCGCTCAGCGCGTTGAGGGCGCGGACGACGTCCGGCAGCCCGAGCCGGCACGGGCCGCACTGCCCGGCCGACTGCGCGGCGAGGTAGGAGGCGATCCGGGTGACCTCGCCGAGCGGGCAGGTGCCCTGGCCGAGCGGCAGGATGATGCCGGCGCCGATCGTCCCGCCGGCGGCCCGCATTCCGGCCCGCGACAGCACGGCCCGCGACGCCGCGCCCGGGCCGAGCCACATCCCGTGGTACCCGCCGACCAGGACGCCCGGGCCCGATGGCACGTCGCAGTGCTTCAGGACGTCGCGCAGCGGCGTGCCGAGCGGCGCCTCGACGACCGTGGTGCCGCCGACGGTGAGCAGCGTGGTGCCCGGCTCGTCGTCCGTCCCGGCGGAGGCGTACAGGTCGGGGCCGAGCGAGACCAGCACCGCCAGCTGCGCGAACGTCTCGGTGTTGGACAGCAGCGTCGGGTACCCGTCGACCCCGGACTCGGCGGCGCGCACCTTGACGCCCGGCGGGATCGGCGTCTCCCCGTTGATGGCGCGGATCACCGCGCCGCTCTCCCCGGAGATGAACCGCTCGGTCAGCCGGACGACCCGGGCGGGCATCCGCCGCTCCCCGATCGCGGCGCGCACCGACCGGGCCGCCTCGTCGCTCTCCACCGCGAGGACGATCCGCTGGGTGCCGAGCGCGGTCGCGACGATCTGCGCGCCGTCCAGCACCAGGTGCGGGGCGCGGCCGAGCAGCACCTTGTCCTTGGCGCTGCCGGGCTCGCCCTCGGCGCCGTTGACGACCACGACGACGTCCTCGCTGGAGCCGCGGTCGTTCCCCTTCTCGCCGGGCAGCAGCAGGGTCCGGTCGGCCTCCGGATGGTTCACCCGGGACGCGACGGCGGCCAGCTTGCGGGCGAACGGGAACCCGGCGCCGCCGCGTCCCCGCAGGTCGACCTGCTCGGCCATCCGGATCAGGTCGTCCAGCGACGGGACGCGCAGCCGGCCGTGCACCGCGAGGTGCCGGTCGAGGTCGAGCCGGTCGAAGCGGTCGAAGCCGAGGGTCAGCCGGGGGCCGCCGATGTTGGAGACCGTGGCGACCGGGTTCATCGGATGACCTCGGTGTCCCAGCCGCCGCCCTCACCCGGCAGGCGGGCGCCGCGCGGATCGGTCACGGTGGCGCGGGAGTCGTCGTAGTTCCGGCGGTCGTCGTAGTCGCGGGGGTCGTCGTAACTTGGGCGGTCGTCGTAGTCCCGCGGATCGTCGTAGCCGCGCGGACCGGCGGGGCGCCGCTCGCGCTCGGGGAAGCGGCCCCGCGCGCGGCGCGCCGCGGCGACGGCCGCGGAC